>CAZXDB010000001.1:0-21632 GCA_964639465.1 uncultured Bifidobacterium sp.
ACGCGAAGCCGAGATTGAACAAGGCATCGGAGCCGGCAATCTGATAGGGCACCATGGCACCGGTCAGCACAATCGTTTTGTGCAAGTCCGGCTGGCCCAGCACTTGCGCGGTCGCCGTCATCGTATCGGTACCGTGAATGATAACGATCCGGTCCTCGTCGGATTCCTCACAAGCCTTGCGAATTTGCTGACGATGACTGTCTTGCATATCGAGAGAATCCAGCGCGAGCAAGGCTTCGAAATGCACAGGCAAGGTCAGTCGGGCACGATCCAGTGCCGCTGGCAGCACGCTGTCTTTGAAGATCAGATTACCGTTGAGCGGATCGTAATGTTTGTCGAAGGTGCCGCCGGTAGCGATGATGCGCAGACTCATTTGCTTAAATCCCGATGAAAACGTCCCAATGAAAACATCGCGATGATAGCCTGAAGCACGAAAAATTCATGCGTATCTTGCTGACAAAAAAAGGAGTGGGACCCATGGGGACCCACTCCTGAAATGCTGAACAGCCAAGGCGAGGAACGACTTGACTGCCCGCCATCCGAGACAAGATGGACTTGCATGGTAAGTGGACTGACACCATGGAATCCAATGTTTTATTGTCATAATCGCATTCGCCTAATTGGGCTTTGTGGTCATGATGCCCACGAACATGGCATGAAAATTCTGATTACAAATCGCGCAGGGATGCCGCTACACTGACGCTTCTCCTCATTCTTTCATTGTGTGAACGATGAAGCCAGTCGCACCCGGTACTGTTATTTTTCACCGCTATCGCGGCTATGGCGTTATCACTTCGGTCAATCTGATGACCGGCTGGATTTCGGCGCGTTTTGGCGGTGAAGGCCGCACACTCGACCTCAACTTGTCCTGTGATCAGGTGCACCATGCTGACGGCGAAGCCATACAGTTTCGGCGTGCGCCGCCCGATCGCATGCCACATGGCCGGCTGATGAGCATGATGCGCGAGCTGCATAAAGCGGGCTATCAGCGGCTGTATTTGTACAGCTGGCCGAAGCCTTCGGGCCTCCACTGGCGCTGGCATTTGTTTACCGGCCCTCGTCACTGGGCACAACGCAGCTGGCGCGAGGGCTGGTATGGCTCGGGTGCGGAATACAATCTGAATCCGGTGCTGGGCTGGGGCGATGCGCCGGGTGCAGCCACTCATGATCTGCTATCAGTCTTGGCGAAGTTCGATCCCCAGGGTCTGGCGCGGGCGCTTGGTCGCGACGAAGACCATACGCAATGGTTCGCCGATGTCTGCGATGCGCTGCTGCCGAACTACACGTTTTCGCTGGGATGGGATCACACCGAGGGCCCTCAACCCCCGCATTTACCGGTAATACCTCTGCGCGCAAACGTCGCACCTTACACTGGGCAACCGCTACCCTGGCCGCCGGGTTGGGGACGTTTGTGGAGTAGTGTCCCGCGCGTCACGCCCACTGCCCGCATTATGGGAACAAGTCCCGCTGGCGCCCCCTCAGACGCTGATCGTTGATACTGGCAATACTCACCTCACGCGATCCCGGTAGCACATGAATGCGCTCACCAGCAGTAATATCAGCCGGCGTGATCACCTTCAGATAAACCCCGGTAAAGCCTGACTGCAACATGTGCCTGATGGCCTTCGAATAACCCATACGCGCGGCAAATTTATAACAGGGCGCGCGCGGCTCGGTCACTTCCAGCACCAACTCGCCGATTACCAGACGATCACCCACCCAAAGCTCAGTTTCGAGTAAACCTTCCGTGGTCAGGTTTTCACCCATAACGCCGAACGACAGCGGCTCTTGCTGGCGCAACACCCGCTCACGTGCGTTAACCCAGAACGCATAGTGCTCATGCGGATATAAATAAACAGCCTTGTCCAGACCGCCATGCACGCTCATGTCAGCGCGTTCGTCGCCCGCGATTCCCAGGCGGTTTACTGTCACTTGTCCTGACAGCGGTGCCTTGCGGATGGCTGACATGACCGATTGCGTTTGGGTTTCTTTACCCACAAACAATGGTTGAACGAGACCGGCATTGATGCTGAGTATGTGGGGCATGGGCGCAAGTTAGTTGCGTACGACGTGTTTTCTTTACTGATGTTGGCGTTAGACGCACTGGCACAATTGAAACGCGGACTATTCGTGCCAGAGACGCGAGCTCAAAAAGGCGTACTGTAACCCGCTAAGCTCCCGAATTCGGTAGTGGCTGATTCGACACTGCAATGGCTGTATGCTCAGATCGTTATCGAAACCCAACTGTCGGGTTATTATGCCGGCGATTGTTTTTGCCGTACATCCATGGCCCACACACCCTTTCTTCCGACACGCGATGGTATTTCTCCCAGCCTGGTGTGGCTTCCCCACGGGCAGTGGAAAACCCTTGGCGAGTTTTTTGCATTCCGCTTCCCGATGGTCAACGCCGACAGCTGGGCTGACCGCATGTCGCGCGGAGAAGTGGTCGATGATTTGGGTGTTGCGCTGTCACTTGACAGTGCTTTTCGGCCTGGCGCCTGTGTTTTTTATTATCGCCAGCGCCGTGATGAGACGCCGATACCGTTTGAGGAAAAAATCCTTTTTCTGAACGATCAATTACTGGTCGTCGATAAACCCCACTTCGTTGCGGTAACGCCAGGCGGACGCTTCCTGCGCGAGACTTTGCTGGCTCGTTTGAAACGACGGACAGGTTTAGACACGCTGACACCGATTCATCGTCTTGACCGCGAAACGGCGGGCGTCATCATGTTTTCGGTGGAGCCTTCAACACGCAGTCTGTGGCAATCGCTTTTCAGGTATAAGCAAGTACACAAGGTTTATGAAGCCGTCGCGCCAGTTCGTGAGTCGCTTGTTTTCCCACTGGAGATCAGTAGCCGCATTATTCGCGACGATCTGTTTTTTCGAATGCGTGAAGCGGCGGGTGAACCTAATGCGTTCACACGGATCGAGCTCATTGAAAATCGCGGCGCGCTGGCACTTTATCGTTTGTTTCCGCTGACCGGTAAAATGCATCAGTTACGAGTACACATGAGTTCATTGGGTATCCCTATATTGAACGATGGGTTTTATCCTGACGCATTGCCTTCGCAATCGGATGATTTCACCGTACCGCTTCAATTGTTAGCTCGTTCGATCGCGTTTACTGATCCGGTCACTGGCGAATCGCGCATTTTCGAAAGCGACCGCAAGCTCTGATTTTCCCCGACGGGGGATTGATAAAAAGAAGAAGCAATGAATCCCTCTTCCGTGCTACCTGATAACAGTTTTGCTTTGCGACGCGCGATTGTCGCGTTGTCTGCCGCTGCCTTTGGTAGTGGCATGTCAATGCGTGTGACCGATCCAATGTTGCTGCGTTTGTCTACCGATTTCAATATCCCGTTGGGTTTGGCCGCTTGGGTCGTGACGATATTTGGACTGGCCTATGGCTGTTCCCAACTATTATTTGGACCGCTGGGTGACCGCTATGGCAAATATCGCGTTATTGCCTGGGGCTGTGTGGCATGCGCATTGAGTGCCCTGTTGTGCGGCTTGATGACTGAATTTACTGGCTTATTGCTGGCACGTGGCTTGGCCGGCGCAACTGCCGCTGCACTTATCCCTTTATCCATGGCGTGGATTGGTGATGTGGTTCGGTATGAAGACCGCCAGTCAGTACTGGCGCGCTTTCTGGTCGGGCAAATCCTCGGCTTATCAAGCGGCGTGATGGTCGGTGGCTGGTGTGCTGACTACTTTGATTGGCGTACGCCATTCTTCCTGATTGCAGTCTGGTTTTTTATTATTGGCTGCTATCTAGTTTACTTGAACCGGTCGTTGCCAACTACTACTCGTAAGTTGCATCACACAAAAGGGAGTGCATTGGCACAGCTAATCGCTGAGTTTCAGGCTGTGCTGGCTGTTCCATGGGCACGCACTGTATTACTCACCGTGTTGATTGAAGGTGGATTGGTTTTTGTTGCAGTGGCATTTTTGCCGACGCATTTGCATACCGTTTATGCGCTGTCGCTGTCGTCCGCTGGAGCGCTGGTCATGTTATTTGGCCTGGGTGGGTTGATATTTGCACTGGCTTCACGCCACTTGGTCAGACAAATGGGTGAGGCTGGATTGACACGCTACGGTAGTTTGTTGATGGCGGTCTCTTTGCTGGCAATTGCATATTCACCACAATGGTGGATTACGTTACCCGCTTGCTTGTGTTTGGGTTTGGGTTTTTACATGATGCACAACACCTTGCAAATTCATGCAACCCAAATGGCGCCCGAAAGGCGCGGTGCGGCCGTCGCCGCGTTTGCAGCCTGTTTTTTCTTGGGTCAGTCCGCTGGTGTCGCAATCGGCGGCAGCATGTTGGCGCTTACCGGAACGGCGCACTTGATTGCTGCAGCAGGTCTGGGGGTATGGTTGACCGGCACCCGATTCTCCAAACACCTTTCGTCAAAATCCACCTAAGCGGCGTTAATAGAAACGATAAGGTGGTGCGAGGTGTGGTCTTGGCTTGCCTCAGGAGCGCGATGCAAATGAGCGCAATTCAGCTGCCAGGCTGGGCTGCACGGCTTCCATATCATTTGCCATCTGCTGCAAATTCATTGCAGCGCTAACTCGATCGTTATCAGCTTCTCGAGTGTTGCCTTGGAACGCGAATAAACCCGCACACAGGCTTGCAAAGCGGTGAGGGAAAGCAAATACCAAGGGCTTGATGGTTTCTGAGGCTGTAAGATAAAAATTGAACACGGCGACGCTCCTGAGACGTTTGATTTGTTGCATCGCAGTATAGTTTCTTGGTAGATATATTGAAAATTTTTATTTAACATATCTTTTATACGTTTATCGAATATCATGCCCGCTCACACTAACAGAGTATCGCTGCCATGAGCTTTTTAACCCTTGATCTCAACCTGCTGCGAGTCTTTGACGCAGTCATGACCGAACAAAACCTGACCCGTGCCGCCAATCGGCTTGCGATGACGCAACCAGCCGTCTCGAATGCCGTAAAACGGCTGCGTGAGGCATTGGGTGATGAGTTATTGATTCGTACAGCCCATGGCGTAAAACCTACGGCGCGAGCTGAGTCGCTTTGGGCTGCGGTTCGTCAGGCGCTTGCTGATCTGGAAGAAGCCGTTGCTCCGCGCAGCTTCGAGTTAGCCAAAGCTCATGCAACGTTTCGAATGGCCATGGCTGATGCTACCGCTGGCCTAATGTTGCCGCCGTTGGTCAGGCTGATTGAAAATGAAGCGCCGGGCATTGATATCCGAATGGTGCCACTGACAACACGTGAACCGCGGCCCATGCTTTTACGTGGTGACATTGATTTGGCTATTGGTTTCTTTCCAGGCGTGGTTGCACAACTCCAGGGAGCGACAGAAACACCTATACGTCATGAACGCTTGTATTCCGGTCAGTATGTTTGTGTCATGCGAAATAAGCATCCCTTGGCATTTGCTGACCTTACTGTTGACCGATATTGCGACGCGGATCATTTATTGGTTAGTTTTTCAGGGCGAGCACGCGGCCTGGTCGATGATGCACTGCTGTCGATCGGTAGAGAGCGCCGGATTCTATTGACTGTGAACCAGTTTTTTACGGCAGGGAAGGTGGTGGCTGCGTCTGATTTGTTGATGGTGTTGCCAAAGCACTTGATTGAAGCCACAGGCATGACTGAGCATCTGATTGCCAAGGAATTACCGTTTGCCATGCCAGAGGTTCATATCGACATGTTGTGGCACGAGCGTGATGCCCGCTCGCCCGGGCATCGCTGGTTGCGAGAACAGCTACGCGACTCTGATGTGTTGGCTAATACCAATAAAGCACTAATTAAATAAAACCAGACAATCTGATTGTCATCAGCAACGCGGGTATTTCATTTATCCACAAATCATTCAAAAGTAATTCACAGACTTATTCACTTTTAATGGGAAGCATTGCTGGCGGTTTTTATCTTTGTAGTTTTATATAAGTTTGTATTTATAGATAGTAGTAATAGATAAGGCAGGGAGCTTTCTGTGGATAACCGAAGATTTTCCATAAAGCTCAATCACTTAGAAAAAATATAAGCTCTGAAAATACAGCGTACTTTGGCAGGACAGTTTTTGTATAAAAATGAGAGTTCGATCAAAGTTCGTGCTTATCCACTTCAGACCCGTGACTTATCCCACGGGTTATCAACAATTAAATTGGCAATGATTTATCAGGATCAGCCCCGCGCAGCAACATTGGTCAGCCAGAGAATGTAGATTTATTCAACGAATCTCCAGAGATCCGCACCAAATGTTTTTGATGGCTGAGTTAACAGAAAAAAGTTTCACGGCTGCCACAGGTCTTGCATGAGTTGAAATGTACGGGCGATTGCTGATTCTTGGCGCCGACTAGTCAGGCACAAGAAAGACAGCTCGGTTGTTACGCTGACAGCATTCGCGATAACCAGGCCATGCGCTCTTGCTTCTCGTAAGGCAATTGAGTCTCGTACTAAAGAGAGACCAATCCCGGATTTCACCAGATCCAGCATCGAGGCTTCCTGATCGACCATCGCCACCTTGTCCGGACCGATATGGTGTTGTTCGAAGATGCTGCTCAGCAGGCGGTTGTGGACAGACTCAGGCGGAGACCAGACCCAGGGCAGGTTCGCCAGCGCCCGCCAGTCCTTGTCTTCCACGCGTCTGCGCCAGCCTTGTGGTGCGACTACGTTGTAGACAAACGAGGTCAGGGTCAAAGAATGACAATCTTTCGCTGGTGAACCCACAAAATAGCCAACATCCAGATCACCCAGTCGAATTTGTTGCTCTACCCAACCCGACATACCTTGTTGCAGTCGCGTGGACATATTCGGATGCGCTTCGACCAGAAGTTTAAGGAAAGCCCCGAGACGGGTGAATTCGGGGTCGAGGATGGTGCCAATAGCCAGACTGCCGGCCAGAGTTGAATGTAGTGAGTGTGCTGCCTGTATTAATTCAACGCTGCCGCTGATGACGCGCTCGGCCAGAGGTAATAGTTTCGTCCCGTCTGGGGTGAGCGACATGCCGGTGTGTGTCCGTGCGAACAGTTGTACCCTGAGGCTGTGCTGCAGAGCCTTGATCTGGAGGCTGACCGCTGGCTGTGTCAGATGCAGTTGCGACGCCGCCCGGGTCAAGTTGCCCTCCCTGGCCACGGTGACAAAGGCTCGCAGTTGCGTTAGATCCATAACTTATATAAGAAATATTTATGATTATTTGATAATAACTCATTGGATTTACGATTTTCACTCGAATATCCTAGCGAAAAATCTGCCTACTATAGAAGGAAAACTTATGACAACTGCGTCGCTCCCCGAGATTCCACACTTTATCAATGGCAAGAAGGTGCCGACCACCAGTGGCCGTCATCAGCCGGTTTTCAATCCGGCGACGGGTGCGGCGATTGCCAACGTGGCGTTGGCCAGCGTGGATGAAGTGAATGCTGCAATAGCTGTTGCCTCCAAGGCAGCACCAGCCTGGGCAGAGACTGCACCGCTGAAACGAGCGCGCGTGTTGTCCAAATTCAAGGAGCTGCTTGAAAAGCATCACGATGATTTGGCCGCAATGATTACTCGCGAGCATGGCAAAGTGTTCAGCGATGCGAAAGGCGAAGTCGTGCGGGGTCTGGAAATTGTGGAGTTTGCCTCTGGGATTCCACAGTTATTGAAAACACAGTTTACTGACAACATCGGTGGCGGTATTGATAACTGGCAGCTGCGCCAGCCGCTCGGTGTGACGGCCGGCATCACGCCTTTTAATTTCCCTGTAATGGTCCCTCTGTGGATGGCACCCGTCGCCCTTGGTTGCGGCAACACTTTTGTGCTCAAGCCTTCCGAACGAGATCCTTCACCTGCGATCTTCATGGCCGAATTGTTGCAGCAGGCGGGTCTGCCAGATGGCGTCTTTAATGTGGTGCAGGGCGACAAGCTTGCTGTCGATACGATTATTCAGCACCCCGATGTCAAGGCCGTTTCGTTCGTCGGTTCTACACCGATTGCCGAATACATTTACACCGAAGGTAATCGTCGCAAGGGAGCTTATCCAATGCGCGTGCAGGCATTGGGCGGTGCGAAAAATCATCTGGTCGTCATGCCCGATGCAGATTTGGATCAGGCGGTCGATGCATTGATCGGTGCGGCGTACGGTTCGGCAGGTGAGCGCTGCATGGCGATCTCGGTTGCGGTGGCAGTGGGTAGCGTCGCTGATAAACTGGTCGATGCGCTGGTGCCCCGTGTTAAAGCACTGAAGATCGATAACGGCATGAATCCGGCATCAGAGATGGGGCCGGTTGTCACCGCAGCCCACAAAGCCAAAATTGAGGATTACATCGCGCAGGGTGAAAAGGCCGGTGCGAAGTTATTGGTCGATGGTCGAGGCCACACGGTATCCGGTCATGAACAAGGTTTTTTTCTGGGTGGCTCTTTGTTTGACCAAGTGACGCCGGAGATGACGATTTACCGCGAAGAGATTTTCGGGCCGGTGCTGTGTGTGGTGCGCGTTCCCGATATGGCCGCTGCAATTAATCTGATCAATGCCCATGAGTTTGGTAACGGCGTCTCGTTGTTTACTTCCGATGGCAACACCGCACGTGAATTCTCGCGCCGTATCGAAGTCGGCATGGTCGGAGTGAATGTACCTATCCCTGTGCCCATGGCCTGGCATTCGTTTGGCGGCTGGAAGCGCTCGCTGTTTGGCGACATGCATATTTACGGCGAAGAGGGCATACGCTTCTATACGCGCTACAAATCGATCATGCAGCGCTGGCCGGAGTCGATAGGCAAGGGTGCCGAGTTCACCATGCCGGTCGCAAAATAAGGAGCCCGCAATGCAATCCGCAGGCACCTACGACTACATCATCATCGGCGCGGGTACCGCAGGCTGTGTGCTTGCCAACCGCCTTACGCAAGACGCAGGCGTTTCGGTGCTGCTAATCGAGGCCGGTGGTAAAGACGACTATGCGTGGATTCATATCCCGGTCGGCTATTTGTATTGCATCGACAATCCGCGTACCGACTGGCGTTTTCGTACGGAGGCAGAGGCTGGCCTGAACGGTCGGAGTCTCATTTACCCACGCGGCAAAGTGCTGGGCGGATGTTCGTCAATTAACGGCATGATTTACATGCGCGGACAGGCGCAGGATTATGACGCCTGGGCTGCTCAGACGGGTGATGTCAGCTGGGGCTGGAACCAGGTATTGCCCTTGTTCTTGCAGACCGAGGATCATCATGGCGGGCACAGTGAATACCATGGTGCGGGCGGCGAATGGCGGGTAGAGCAGCAGCGCTTGCGCTGGGACATTCTCGATGCGTTTCGTGACGCAGCGGCGCAAACCGGTATCCCGAAAACGGATGACTTCAATCGCGGTGACAACGAGGGTTGCGGTTATTTCGAAGTGAATCAGCGCAGCGGTATTCGGTGGAATACCGCGAAAGCTTTTTTGCGTTCAGTGAAGGGTCGTCACGGCAATCTTGAGATCATGACCGGCTGTCATGTGCATCGCCTGCGTATCGAACAGGGCGAGGGCGGTGCGGTCTGCAAAGGCGTTGAATTTACCGGCGGCGGTCAGCACTGGTTTGCTCAAGCGACCGGTGAAACCCTGCTTACTGCCGGCGCGATTGGCTCGCCGCAGATTTTGCAGATGTCCGGTGTCGGGCCGGCAAATTTATTGCAACAGCACGGGATCCCTGTCGCGAGGGAAGCGCCGGGTGTGGGCGAGAATTTGCAGGATCATTTGCAACTGCGCATGGCATTTAAAGTGCGCGACGCAAAAACCTTGAACACCATGGCCAATAACTGGCTGGGCAAGATGCAAATTGGTCTCGAATACTTGTTTAAGCGCAGCGGTCCGATGTCGATGGCACCATCGCAGCTGGGCGCGTTCGCCCGTTCCGACGCATCCCAGACCCGCGCCAATATTCAATACCATGTCCAGCCGCTATCGCTGAATAAATTTGGGGAGCCCTTGCATGACTTCCCGGCATTCACTGCCAGCGTATGTAATTTACGCCCGACTGCGCGGGGTCATGTGCGCATTGCATCTGCTGACGCAACGCAAGCCCCGAAAATTTCGCCGAACTATCTGACCACGGAAGAAGATCGTCAGGTCGCGGCCGACGCTTTGCGACTCACCCGCCGTATTGTGGCGGCGCCAGCAATGCAGCGTTATGCGCCCCAGGAATTCCTGCCTGGGCCGGCGTTTCAGACTGATGCGGAGCTTGCGCGCGCAGCCGGCGATATTGGGACCACGATTTTCCATCCAGTCGGCACCTGCAAAATGGGGCGCGATGATGATGCGATGGCAGTACTTGATCCGCAGCTCCGAGTGCGCGGTGTCGCGGGGTTGCGTGTGGTCGATGGATCAATCATGCCTTTAATTACGTCTGGCAACCCTAATTCACCCATCATCATGATTGCGGACAAGGCGGCACAAATGATTCGGGCTGATCGTAAAAATCCCGCGCCGGTGGTTCCGCTAGAAACTGCGCGTGCCTGAGCCAGCTTTATCAAAGCAATGTAATGATAGTAAACACTAACCTCTAGCGTGGAAGGCCTGCCGCCAGAACTGTTTCTCCTGGCTGCGGCCGCTATGCTTGCGGGTCTGGTCGACGCGGTCGTCGGTGGGGGTGGGCTGATTCAGGTGCCCATGTTGTTTAGTGCTTTTCCTTCGGCGGCGCCCGCCAGCCTGTTTGGTACCAACAAGCTTGCGTCAGTCTGGGGTACCGCGGTCGCGGCCCGAAGTTATGCGCGCCGCTTTCAATTAGCCTGGCATATTGCCTTACCCGCATCACTAGCCGCTCTGGTGTTTGCCTTTTTGGGTGCCTGGGTCGTTTCCGTCTTTCCACCTGTCTTGTTGCGCAAGACTTTGCCCTTTCTCCTGATGCTGGTAGCTGCCTACGTCTTGTTGCGCAAAGATTTTGGCCGTGTCCATCAGCCTATTCCTGAAGGGCGGCGAACAACCTTGTTGGCCGTGACGGTGGGTGCGGCAATAGGTTTTTATGATGGCTTTTTCGGGCCCGGGACAGGCAGTTTCCTGATTTTTCTCTTTGTGCGATTCTTTGGCTTTGATTTCTTGCGGGCCTCGGCGGTCGCCAAAGTGGTGAATGTCGCTTGCAATTTGGCGGCACTGGCACTGTTTGCTGGGTTGGGCCATGTTTTTTGGCAGGTGGGCCTGCTGATGGCTGTCTGTAATATCGGCGGCTCATTGCTTGGGACTCGGTTGGCCCTGCGGGGCGGCACAGCGTTTATACGCAAGATTTTTTTGTTGGTGGTTGGCGCCCTGATTTTGAAAACCGGCGCAGACGCATTTTTCTGAGCCGGCGTTCCTTTGTTCCACGTGAAACAGCGCAAATCGACGAGGGTGGACGTTCCACGTGAAACAAGGCGGGGAATTGCCTTTATAATCCAGCCTCTGTTCTAAGCCTCGCCGGTCGGTTCCCATGGATTTCCCCGCTGAATTTGATGTGATTGTCGTTGGAGGCGGCCATGCCGGAACGGAGGCTGCGCTGGTGGCTGCGCGAATGGGTCAAAAAACCCTGCTTCTGACACACAACATCGAGACACTGGGCCAAATGTCGTGCAATCCGTCGATAGGCGGTATTGGCAAGGGCCATTTGGTGCGGGAGGTCGACGCGTTGGGTGGCGCGATGGCGATTGCGACGGATGAGGCGGGTATCCAGTTCCGTATTTTGAATTCCTCCAAAGGTCCCGCCGTTCGCGCGACCCGTGCGCAGGCAGACCGACTACTTTACAAGCAGGCGGTACGTTCAAGGTTGGAAAATCAGGCGAATCTCTGGCTTTTTCAGCAAGCGGTCGATGATTTGACGGTCGAGGGTGAGCGCGTGACAGGGGTGGTTACTCAGCTTGGTCTGCGGTTCCGTGCCCGCACGGTCGTACTGACAGCAGGCACCTTCCTGGATGGCAAAATTCACGTGGGCCTGAATCATTACGCCGCTGGCCGGGCAGGGGATCCGCCGGCGATTTCACTGTCAGCACGTCTTAAAGAACTGAAGTTGCCACAAGGTCGGCTGAAAACCGGCACGCCACCGAGAATTGATGGGCGCAGCGTGGATTTTTCCGTGATGATTGAGCAGCCCGGTGATAGTGACCCCGTGCCCGTGTTTTCAGTCATGGGCAACCCGGCAATGCATCCGCAGCAGTTGCCCTGCTGGATTACCCATACGAATGAGCGCACCCACGATATTATTCGCGGGGCGCTGGACAGAAGCCCGATGTTTACCGGAGTAATCGAGGGTGTCGGACCACGCTACTGCCCTTCAATCGAAGACAAAATTCATCGTTTTGCCGATAAGACATCGCATCAGATTTTCCTCGAGCCCGAGGGGCTGACGACGCATGAGTTCTACCCGAACGGTATCTCTACCAGTCTGCCATTCGATGCACAGCTTGCCTTGGTCAGATCGATGCGCGGCCTGGAAAGCGCCCACATCTTGCGGCCGGGTTATGCGATTGAATACGATTATTTTGATCCGCGCGGGCTGAAGTCTTCCCTGGAAACGCGTGCGATTGGCGGGTTATTTTTTGCCGGACAGATCAATGGCACTACCGGTTATGAAGAGGCCGCGGCGCAAGGCTTGCTGGCTGGCTTGAATGCCGCACTTCAGTCACAGGCTCGTGATCCCTGGACACCTCGTCGTGATGAAGCCTATCTCGGCGTCCTCGTCGATGATTTGGTGACGCAGGGGGTTCAGGAGCCTTATCGGATGTTTACGAGCCGAGCGGAGTATCGGCTGAGTCTCCGTGAAGACAATGCCGACTTGCGCCTTACCGAAATCGGGCGTCAGCTGGGTTGTGTTGGCGACGTTCAATGGGAGCATTTCGAGCGCCGGCGCGAAGCGATCGCGCGGGAGCTGGAGCGGCTGAAATCGACCTGGGTTAGTCCCCGACTGATTGCGGACGCAGAGGCGCAGCGTGTTCTGGGCAAAAGTATAGAGCGAGAGTATGCGCTCACTGACTTGTTGCGCCGACCCGATGTCAGCTACAAACAACTAATGACGCTGGCGGGTATCGATGGGCGTCGCTTTCATGATCCGGCGCTCGATCCCGCGGTGGCTGAACAGGTCGAGATCCAGGTCAAATACGCAGGCTACATTGACCGTCAGGCAAGGGAGGTCGAGCGACATGATCATTATGAAAACCTGAAGTTGCCTGAGGGCCTTGATTATCTCGGCGTCAAAGCCTTGTCGATTGAAGTCAGGCAGAAGCTCGCTAAACATCGGCCGGAAACACTGGGGCAGGCATCGCGGATTGCAGGCGTGACGCCCGCGGCAATTTCATTGCTGCTCGTTCACTTGAAAAAGGGCGGGATGCGTGAACTGGTTGTCGGGCCCGCACGATCGGACGCCGCCTGAATGCGATCTGATGAACGCCAGACATTAAGCGCCGCGCTCGTTGCGGCCTCGGCGCAATTGCCGCTGAGCTTCAGTCCTGCCGTGCTCGACAAATTGCTCGATTACCTCGCGTTGCTGCAAAAATGGAATGCCACTTACAACCTGACCGCGGTGCGCGATCCGGCGCAGATGCTCACTCAGCACCTTCTCGACTGCATGGCGACTTTGCCGGCGTTTGCGAAGGCGCAGCGGGTGCTGGATGTCGGGTCTGGGGGTGGTTTGCCCGGCATCGTGATCGCCATCTGGGCGCAACAAGCGGCGCCGGCGATGCAGGTGCATCTGATTGATACCGTGCAAAAAAAGACCGCGTTTCTGACGCAAGTAAAAGCCGAGTTGGGTTTGCATCAAATCACCGTTCACACAGGGCGTGTCGAGCAACTCAACGCAGACGAAAAATTCGATGTGATCACATCGCGCGCATTTGCTGATCTATCCGATTTTGTGTGCTGGTCCGGTCATCTGCTTGCCCGTGACGGTGAATTCATAGCGCTGAAAGGGCAGGCAGCGGCAGATGAACTGGAAGGCTTGCCCGCTGCATGGTGTGTTCGTCGTAAAACAGCAATCGACGTACCCGGCATGAACGCAAAGCGGCATCTGGTGCATATCAGCAGAACGGGCGAAAACAGCGAGGAAGCCATTGTTGAAAAGCAGCGGGCAGCCGAGCATCGCAATGCCTGACGATCAATATTCTTACTAACGACCATAACGACACTCATGGCAAAGATTTTTTGTATCGCCAATCAAAAAGGGGGCGTGGGAAAGACCACCACGGCGGTCAATCTCGCTGCGGGCCTCGCTGGTCTCGGCCAGCGCGTACTTCTGATCGATCTTGATCCTCAGGGTAATGCGACGATGGGTTCGGGCATCAACAAATCTGAACTGGCGTCATCGGTCTATCACGTCTTACTGGGTATGGGCGACGTGCATCCGGCAATCCAGACGTCGGAAACGGGGAAGTATGATGTGCTGCCATCCAATCGCGACCTTGCGGGCGCCGAGGTTGAGATGGTCGAACTGGATCAGCGCGAGATGCGCCTCAAGCAGGCCCTGACGAGCGTGTTCGACGACTATGATTTTGTGCTGATCGATTGCCCGCCCGCACTGTCGATGCTGACGCTGAATGGCCTGTGCGCGGCCCATGGTGTGATCATTCCAATGCAGTGCGAGTACTACGCGCTGGAAGGGCTCTCGGACCTGGTCAATACCATCAAGATCGTGCACGCAAAAATGAATCCGGATCTGAAGGTCATCGGCCTGCTGCGCGTGATGTTTGATCCGCGCATGATGCTCTCACAACAGGTGTCAACGCAGCTTGAAAAACACTTTGGCGACAAAGTGTTCAAGACCATCATCCCGCGCAATGTGCGACTCGCGGAAGCGCCATCTTACGGCATCCCGGGTGTCATTTTTGATTCGGCTGCCAAGGGCGCACAGGCGTATACGGCCTTCGGCAAAGAGCTCCTCGATCGTATCGCCGCGCTTTGATGCGCGCACTCATAAATAAAGAAAGCCATGTCATGATCAGTAAAAAACCCAAAGGTCTGGGGCGCGGCCTCGAAGCTTTGCTGGGCGGCTCACCCGACTTCAGTGAAGAAGCGACCGCCGCAAGCAATGCCACACTAAGCCTTCCGATCGCTGCCCTTCAGCCCGGCAAATATCAGCCCCGCACACGCATGGATGAGTCCGCGCTCAATGAGCTCGCGGACTCCATACGCGCACAGGGACTGTTGCAGGCGTTGCTGGTGCGCCCAATCAGTAGTGGCAACCATGGCGCGACCCATGAAATCATCGCCGGTGAACGCCGATTCCGGGCAGCCCAGCTGGCCGGACTGAGTGAAGTGCCGGTGCTGGTGCGGGAGGTCGATGACAAAGCCGCCGCCGCCATGGCGCTGATCGAGAACATGCAGCGCGAGGACCTTAATCCGCTCGAAGAAGCCAAAGGCATACAGCGGCTCATCGAAGAATTCAGTTTCACACATGAGCAGGCGGCAGCGTCGGTCGGACGATCACGCAGCGCCGTATCCAATCTGCTGCGCTTGCTTAATCTGGCCAAACCGGTGCAAACGATGCTGATGGCCGGCGATCTGGACATGGGCCATGCCCGCGCGCTGCTGGCAGTGGATTCCGCTACCCAAATCACGCTGGCGACGCAAATCATTGCCAAAGGGTTATCGGTGCGCGAGGCCGAAAAACTGGTCGTGCGCCAAACGACAGGGCAGGACAGCACCAGAGCCCCGACCAAAGACAAATCGCGCGATATTACGCGACTCGAAGAAGAGCTCTCCGATGCACTGGCGACGGCCGTGACGATCCGCGTCGGCGCGCGAAACAAGGGTGAACTCGTGATCGCATTTGCCGGACTCGACCAACTCGATGGCCTGATTGGGCGGCTGCGCGACGACGGCTGATGTTATTTGCGCAAGATTCGAAACCCGCTGAGTATCTGGGTTTCCACATGAGCAAACGTTTGACGCAAGTTATTGAATTCACTTATAATCGCCGGGCTTTGCGGTATGCGAACCACGCCATGGCGGAGGGTCAATCTCTTCATCCTGAACCGCCAGAGTCCCCTGGCTCGAACGAATTGTCTCCATGCTGCGACTGCTTCTGACCCAGTTGGCAACGACACTGGCTGCAGCGGCACTGGCCGGAGTAATTGCCGGCCAGCACGCATTCGTTTCGGCACTATTGGGTGGCTTGTGTTGCGTGGTACCTAATGGCTTGTTCGCGCTGCGCCTGTATATGGGCACGCTAAAGCCTGGAACTGTCAGCCCGATGACGTTTTTCTTCGGCGAGTTCATCAAGATTGCACTGACAGTCGCCCTGCTCGCGGCTGTCGCCTGGTGGTACCGCGACCTGAACTGGCTGGCGCTTATCGCTGCTTTCATCGTCGCGCTGAAAAGTTACATCATCTTATTGTTTAGGCACTGACAAATGGCATCAGAAACGGCAGTTGAGGGAGTAGCGCACGCGCCAACCGCTTCCGAGTACATCGTCCACCATCTGGGTCACCTGTCCACGAAGCATCAGGACAAGATCATTGATTTCACGATCTTCAATGTCGACACGATCATTCTGTCGGTATTGATGGGCGTTGTAGGCTTGTTCTTCATGACGCGTGCGGCGCAACGGGCCACTTCAGGCGTGCCGGGCCGTTTCCAGGCTTTCGTCGAGATGGTCGTTGAAATGGTCAATGATCAGGCCAAGAACATCGTGCACGGCGACCGCAGCTTCATCGCACCGTTGGCATTGACTGTTTTTGTCTGGGTTGCCCTGATGAATTCGCTCGACTTCCTGCCGGTCGATCTTTTCGCCGCTATCTTTGGCCTGTTCGGCCTCGATATCCATTTCCGCGTTGTGCCCACGGCCGATCTCAATGGTGCGCTGGGTATGGCGATCGGCGTCTTTGCGCTGATGCTGTATTACAACGTAAAGATTAAAGGTCTCGGTGGATTCGTCCACGAGCTGTTCTGCGCACCGTTCGGTTCGCATCCTGCCCTGTGGCTTGCCAATCTCGGCCTGAACATTATTGAATTCGTCGCCAAGACCGTGTCGCTGGGCATGCGACTGTTCGGCAACATGTATGCGGGTGAGTTGATTTTCTTGCTGATCGCCTTGTTGGGTTCCACCGCAACCTGGTGGGGTTTTGGCATGCACGTGGTTGCGGGCTCGCTCTGGGCGATCTTCCACATTCTAATTGTGTTGTTGCAGGCATTCATCTTCATGATGCTCACGCTGGTGTATCTCGGCCAGGCGCATGAAGGTCACTGATCCATTTTGAAGTATCGAAGTATCCGTTTTGTTTTTTGACTTTGACTATCTAAGGAGTTTTCATGACTAACGTCGCCTTC
The DNA here is from genome assembly GCA_964639465.1 of uncultured Bifidobacterium sp. GTDB lineage: Bacteria > Pseudomonadota > Gammaproteobacteria > Burkholderiales > Burkholderiaceae_D > Pernthalerella. The sequence goes on from CAZXDB010000001.1 coordinate 17,221, forward strand.
GTTGCACTCGCTTGCGGTTTGATCATCGGCATGGGCGCTATCGGCGCTTGTATCGGGATTGGCATCATGGGCGGCAAATTCATTGAAGCTTCGGCTCGCCAGCCTGAGCTGATGAACAGCCTGCAGACCAAGATGTTCCTGCTGGCGGGTCTGATCGATGCCGCGTTTCTGATCGGTGTTGGTATCGCGATGATGTTTGCATTCGCCAACCCGTTTGCCGGCTGATTCCGTCATTCTCATCCTGCCGGGGATCTCCCCGGCGATCGTTAATTTGAGAAGGAAAACACCGTGAACTTGAACGCAACCTTGTTTGCGCAGTTCGTCGTATTTTTCATCCTTGCGCTGTTCACCATGAAGTTCGTGTGGCCACCGCTGATGAAAGTGCTGGACGAGCGTGCAAAGAAAATCTCGGAAGGCCTGGCAGCTGCAGACCGCGGCAAGCATGAGCTGGCTGTCGCCGAGAAGCGCGTACAGATCGAGCTGGCGCAGGCCCACGAAGAGACGCAAAAGCGCATCGTCGACTCAGAGCGTCGCGCAGCTGAAATCATCGAAGAAGCCAAAAAGCATGCAACCGAAGAAGCCGTCGGTATTGTTGAAGCAGCGCGCCACGAGGCAGCTGCGGAAGCCATCCGCTTACGCGATCTTTTGCGCAATGACGTCGCAGCGCTCGCTGTCAAAGGCGCGGAACAGATTCTCAAGCGCGAGATCGATGCGAAGGCCCATGCTGACCTGCTGAACCAACTGAAGGCAGAACTCTGACCATGGCTGAACTCGCAACGATTGCGCGCCCATACGCTGAAGCCGTCTTCCGTGTCGCCCAACCGACGAAGCTCAATCTCTGGGCCGAGGTTTTGTCGGAGATGTCGCAAGTCGCCGCCGTGCCCGAGTTTCGCGAGATCGCCGGCGACCCGCGCTATGCGCGCGCGGAGCTGGTCGATATTTTTCTCGGTTCGCTCAAGGTGGCCGTTGATGCCGAGGCCAAGAACTTTATCAGCATGCTGGTTGAGAACAGCCGGCTCGCATTGCTGCCCGAGATCGAGCAGCAGTTCCGTGAGCTGAAAAATGCTTTTGAAAGCACAGCGGACGCGCAAATTGTCAGTGCATTCCCGATGAGCGACTCTCAGGTCAATGAATTGCTTGCAGCGCTGGAGAAAAAGTTCGGCCGCAAGCTGAACGCTAGCCTCAGCGTCGACGCGTCACTGATTGGTGGCGTGCGCGTCACCGTTGGTGACGAAGTACTGGATTCGTCGGTCAGCGCGCGCTTGCAGAACATGCAGACGGTACTGGCAGCGTAAGCTGCCCCGAAAAATTTTGACTTTGCGAGACAGGCCGAGACGCCGGTCTCAACCTATCAGGAGCTAACATGCAACTCAACCCGTCTGAAATCAGCGAGCTGATCAAGAGCCGGATCCAGGGACTCGGCGCGGGTGCCGAAGTTCGCAACCAGGGCACCGTGATTTCTGTCACCGATGGTATTTGCCGTATTCATGGCCTCTCTGATGCCATGCAGGGCGAGATGCTGGAATTCCCTGGAAACACCTTCGGCCTCGCGCTGAACCTCGAGCGTGATTCGGTGGGCGCCGTTATTCTCGGTGCGTACGAACATATTTCCGAAGGCGATACCGTCAAGTGCACCGGCCGCATTCTTGAAGTACCGATCGGCCCTGAGTTGCGCGGCCGCGTGGTAAACGCACTGGGTCAACCGATTGACGGCAAAGGCCCAATTAACGCGAAACTCTCTGCGCCTATCGAAAAAATTGCGCCCGGCGTTATTGCGCGTCAGTCCGTCTCGCAACCACTGCAGACCGGCCTGAAATCCATCGATGCGATGGTGCCTATTGGTCGTGGCCAACGTGAGCTGATTATCGGTGACCGTCAGACCGGCAAAACAGCCGTTGCGATTGACACCATCATCAACCAAAAAGGTCAGGGCGTTACCTGTATCTATGTCGCTATCGGCCAGAAAGCATCGTCGATCAAGAACGTCGTGCGTGCCCTGGACGAGCACGGTGCACTGGACTACACCATCGTTGTTGCCGCATCTGCGTCCGAGTCGGCGGCGATGCAGTACGTATCCGCCTATTCCGGTTGCGCGATGGGCGAATACTTCCGTGATCGTGGTCAGGATGCACTGATCATTTATGACGATCTGTCCAAGCAGGCCGTGGCCTATCGTCAGGTGTCCCTGCTGCTGCGTCGCCCGCCAGGTCGTGAAGCTTTTCCTGGCGATGTCTTCTATCTCCACTCCCGCCTGCTCGAGCGCGCTGCGCGTGTGAACCCCGACTATGTCGAGGCATTCACCAAGGGCGAAGTGAAAGGTCAGACCGGCTCGCTGACGGCATTGCCGATCATTGAAACGCAAGCCGGTGACGTGTCCGCTTTCGTTCCGACCAACGTGATTTCGATTACCGATGGTCAGATCTTCCTCGAGACCTCGTTGTTCAACGCAGGTATCCGTCCCGCGATTAACGCCGGTATTTCGGTCTCGCGTGTCGGTGGTGCTGCGCAAACAAAGGTAATCAAGTCGCTGTCCGGCGGTATTCGTACTGACTTGGCGCAGTATCGTGAACTCGCAGCGTTTGCGCAATTTGCTTCGGACCTCGATGAAGCAACCCGCAAGCAGCTCGATCGCGGTGCCCGCGTTACGGAATTGCTCAAGCAGCCGCAGTATTACCCGCTGCCGGTGTCGCTGATGGCTGTCAGCCTGTTCGCAGTCAACAAAGGCTACCTGGATGACATCGAAGTCAAGGACGTGCTCGGGTTCGAGCATGACCTGCACAAGTTCCTCCAGTCCGGCAATGCAGAACTGCTCAAGCGAATTGAAGACAGCAAACAGCTGTCGAAGGAAGATGAAGTTGTACTCTCGGGTGCAATTGAAAACTTCAAGAAAACGTTCTGATCTCAACCCAGTCCCAGGAGCATTGAATGGCTGCAGGTAAAGAGATACGCGGGAAGATCAAAAGCGTAGAAAATACGAAGAAGATCACCAAGGCAATGGAAATGGTGGCTGCTTCCAAAATGCGCAAGGCGCAGGAGCGGATGCGCTCCGCGCGTCCGTACAGCGAGAAAATTCGCAATGTATCGGCGCATCTGGCGCAGGCCAATCCAGAGTACACGCACCCGTTTCTGGTCAAGCACGAAAAAAGCAAGAAAGTCGGCTTCATCGTCGTCACGACCGACAAAGGCTTGTGTGGTGGCATGAACACCAATGTACTGCGCCAAGTAACCAACCGCATGAAGGAATTGGAAGCGGCAGGTAACAAGTTTGAAGTCGTTGCGATTGGTAACAAAGGCTATGGCTTCATGAATCGTATTGGTGCACCGGTCGTGGCTCAGTGCATCAACTTTGGCGATACCCCGCATCTGGAACAACTGATCGGTCCCGTCAAAGTCATGCTCGACGCTTACGATGAAGAGAAGCTGGATGCCGTGTATGTTTGCTACACGCGCTTTATCAACACCATGAAACAAGAGCCCGTCATAGAGCAGCTACTGCCCTTGACTGCGGACAGGCTTGAGCCGGTCAACTCTTTCTCCTGGGATTACCTCTACGAGCCGGACGCGCAGTCTGTCATTGACGAACTTCTGCTGCGGTATGCCGAAGCGATCGTGTATCAAGCAGTTGTCGAGAATATGGCCTCGGAGCAAGCGGCGCGTATGGTCGCGATGAAGGCTGCGACGGATAACGCGGGTAATGTGATCGGCGAACTGAAACTGGTCTACAACAAGACGCGTCAGGCAGCGATTACCAAAGAGCTCTCCGAAATCGTGGCCGGTGCGGCTGCGGTCTAAGAAAAATCGAATTTGAATCGAATTACAATTTTTATTTGAAGGAACGAAAATGGCGGATGGCAAAATCGTTCAGTGTATCGGCGCGGTGGTAGACGTTGAATTTCCACGCAACGCGATGCCCAAGATTTACGATGCATTGAAAATGGAAGGCTCAGCGCTGACACTGGAAGTGCAGCAGCAGCTCGGCGACGGTATCGTGCGCACCATTGCGCTGGGTACCTCAGACGGCTTGCGTCGTGGCATGGTCATCCAGAACACTGGTGCACCGATCATGGTGCCGGTTGGGCAGGGTACGCTGGGTCGCATCATGGACGTGCTCGGCAATCCTATCGACGAAGTCGGTCCGGTCAAGTCGGATAAGCACGCCTCCATTCACCGTGCTGCTCCAGCGTATGACGAACTGTCGCCATCACAGGAACTGCTCGAAACCGGCATCAAGGTCATTGACCTCGTTTGCCCATTCGCCAAAGGCGGTAAGGTTGGCCTGTTCGGCGGCGCCGGTGTCGGCAAGACCGTGAACATGATGGAGCTGATCAACAACATTGCAAAAGCACACTCAGGTTTGTCCGTGTTTGCCGGCGTCGGTGAGCGTACTCGTGAAGGCAACGACTTCTATCACG
>CAZXDB010000001.1:21642-68067 GCA_964639465.1 uncultured Bifidobacterium sp.
AGATGATCGAAGCCGGTGTGGTGAACACCGAAGACTTCCCGAAATCCAAGGTTGCGATGGTGTACGGTCAGATGAACGAACCACCGGGTAACCGTCTGCGCGTTGCGCTGACCGGTCTGACGATCGCCGAATCTTTCCGTGATGAAGGCCGTGACGTTCTCTTCTTCGTCGACAACATTTACCGCTATACACTCGCTGGTACCGAAGTATCTGCGCTGCTGGGTCGTATGCCATCGGCGGTGGGTTACCAGCCGACACTGGCGGAAGAAATGGGTCGTCTGCAAGAGCGTATTACGTCTACAAAGACCGGCTCGATCACGTCGATTCAGGCCGTGTACGTCCCCGCGGATGACTTGACCGATCCGTCACCAGCCACCACGTTTGCTCACCTCGACTCCACCGTCGTGCTCTCGCGTGATATCGCTGCGCTCGGTATTTATCCTGCGGTTGACCCGCTCGATTCCACCTCACGTCAGCTGGATCCGAACGTCGTGGGCCCAGATCACTATGACACTGCGCGTCAGGTTCAGGGCACGTTGCAGCGCTATAAAGAACTGCGCGACATCATCGCAATTCTTGGCATGGACGAACTGGCACCAGAAGACAAACTGGTCGTTGCACGTGCTCGTAAGATGCAGCGTTTCCTGTCGCAGCCTTTCCATGTCGCTGAAGTTTTCACGGGCGCCCCAGGCAAGTATGTGCCACTGAAAGAAACGATCAAGGGCTTCAAGATGATCGCTTCCGGTGAACTGGATCATCTGCCGGAGCAGGCATTCTATATGGTGGGTACCATCGACGAGGCCATCGAGAAAGCGAAGACACTGCAGTAACGAGACGGCTGCCTCGAAACAGGCGGCTCTTGTTGCAACACGCGATTCGATTGACCGAAAAAAGGCTTTTTCATGGCAAACACTATTCACGTCGACGTCGTCTCCGCGGAAGAACAAATCTTCTCCGGTGCGGCCGAGTTCGTCGTCCTGCCGGGCGAGGCGGGTGAACTGGGTATTTACCCCAAGCATACGCCGCTGATTACCCGTATCAAGCCAGGCGCTGTTCGTATCAAAGTGTCCGGCGCAACGGAAGAAGAGTTTGTCTTCGTTGCTGGCGGTATTCTCGAAGTTCAGCCCAACGCTGTTACGGTATTGGCAGACACTGCCATTCGTGGTCGTGATCTGGATGAGGCGAAAGCTAATGAAGTGAAAAAAATGGCGGAAGAAGCGATGGCCAATCGCGAAACCGACCTTGACTTCGCCGTTGCACAAACGGAGTTGGCGATCGCTATCGCGCAACTTGCGGCCATCCACAAGTTGCGCCAGAAACGCTGATCTGTCAGAGACAAAAAAGCAGCTTCGGCTGCTTTTTTTATTACGCATGATGCAGACAGCCCCACATACGAACCACTCGGTCTCGAGCGACGACAAGAGACGCGAAAAAATCGGGGCACGCAAAACTTTCGGCGATAATATTACTTTTAAAGAACCGTCTTAAGGATTGGGATGTCAAGCCGCTTCGCGCCCCTCAAAAACGATACCTTTCTTCGCGCCCTGATGCGCCAGCCAACCGATTACACGCCGCTGTGGCTCATGCGCCAGGCCGGCCGGTATCTGCCCGAGTACCGGGCAACGCGGAGCAAGGCGGGATCGTTCATGGGGCTGGCTACCAATCCCGATTATGCGACCGAGGTGACGTTGCAGCCGCTAGACCGCTATCCGCTTGATGCGGCTATCCTGTTTTCGGATATTCTCACCGTCCCCGATGCCATGGGTCTGGGGCTTTCGTTTGCCGAGGGCGAAGGTCCGCGTTTCGCCCGACCCATCAGAGATGAGCAGGCGGTTCGTGAGCTGCGCGCACCCGATTTGTCCAGTCTTCAGTATGTATTCGACGCGGTAACTCAGATCCGCACCGAGCTGTCAGGCCGGGTACCACTGATCGGGTTTTCCGGCAGTCCCTGGACGCTGGCCTGCTACATGGTGGAGGGTGGTGGCTCAGACGATTTTCGTACCGTCAAGTCCATGCTGTATGACCGCCCGGACCTGATGCACCATATCCTGAGCACGAACGCCGCCGCAGTTGCCGCTTACCTGAATGCCCAGATCGAGGCCGGTGCTCAGGCCGTCATGATTTTTGATACCTGGGGCGGCGCCTTGGCGGACGGGATTTATCAGACTTTTTCCCTCAACTACATGCGTGACGTCATTCGCGGACTCAAGCGTGAGCACGACGGCACCAAGATACCGTGCATCGTCTTCACCAAAGGGGGCGGCTTGTGGCTGGAGGAAATCGCCGATAGTGGCGCGGACGCTGTCGGCCTGGATTGGACCGTCGATCTGGGCAAGGCACGCGCGCTGGTCGGGCACAAAGTCGCGCTTCAGGGCAATCTTGATCCGAACGTCCTGTTTGCAAAACCAGAACAAATCCGCGCCGAAGTTGACCGGACACTCAAGGCGTTTGGAAAGCCTGGTCCGGGATCAGGTCATGTATTCAACCTTGGTCACGGCATTTCGCAGTTCACCCCGCCTGAAGCCGTTACGGCGATGGTTTCGGCAGTCCACGAAATCAGTCGGCAGATGCGAACCTGACAAGAGAACAGGGCTGCTTGATACTTCGACTTAAAGTGTTCCCGCACCCAAATAAACCCAGTTATGCACAAGTTGGGAGCAGGGGCTTTGAATCAAGTACTTGCGCTCACTTATCAATTCCCTCTCTAGCAAGGTAGCCTAAGCCATTGTTTTTAATGAACTTAGTTTCGCCGATCCCAGTGGGCGGTCATCGGCGAGTTCCATGCAAGAAAGTAAATGAGCAACGTGAAGAAAGTTTGTTCACAAAGATATCCACAGTTATGCGGATCGTGATCAAGTCTGAACTGCGAAACTGGCCCTGCAATCTGTCTATCCAGGTCTTATCCCGTGCGTCGGTGCCGGCGATATTGTGCGCGCGAGGCTGGGACGATGTCATGGCTTTCATGGAATAAAGATAAACGCAAGTACATCATCATCAGTCAGGGCCACTTATTCACAAAAACGCACTTGTCAAGATGACTGAAAAAAAAATCAAAATTTTTTTCAAGCAAAGCTGATACTCGCTAAGTCATTGATTTTACTCAGCCTTACACCTTGCATTGCTAATGGTCAATTTGTTGAAGTCCGCATGAATTCAGCGTTTTGGCTTGTCAAGCCCCGGTTACACACAAAGTTATCCACAGAATTTGTGGATAGCAAAAAAATGCCTTTTGCGACCGTGATTTAACTCATTTCTTAAAGCTTTACCTTAAGAACCAAGCTCGTTAGGCCATCGCCACCCACGCCATCGTCTATGTCGCCACCGAAACCACTGATCGTTACCATGGCGCTGGACACACCGCTGGCGATCGAATTTGACTACCGCTGGCAGCCCCAATCGGCCGAAGACTCGCCGCCGAAAGTGGGCCAACTCGCGCAAGTCCCCTTCGGACGCCGGCAGGTCACTGGGCTGATCACTACGATACCCGAGGTCAGCGACTACGCACCTGAGAAAATCCGAGACATCGCCGCCATCCGACACCAGCTACCGCCCTTGTCTGCCCACTGGATTGCCTTGTGCCGTTTCGCCGCAGATTACTATCAGCGTCCCTTGGGTGAGGTCGTGCTGCCCAGCCTGCCGAAAAATCTGCGTGCCCTGAAAACCACAGGCCTTGATACTGCGTTAAAAAAAGTCGCTGTCTCGCGCGCTGAACCAAATCCGGACGCGACACCAGCGCCGCCACTCAACGCCGAACAGGCCGCTGCGGTACACGCCATTTCCGCGGGCAACACTTACAATGCGACGCTGTTGTTTGGTGTGACGGGGAGCGGAAAGACTGAGGTCTATTTGCGCACTGCCGAAGCCATACTGGCGCGTGAGCGCGAACAGAACCGGCCCGCACAGGTATTGATACTTGTGCCGGAAATCAATCTGACCCCACAGCTCGAAAACAGTGTCAAAGCCAGATTCCCGTATTTGCGGGTTGTCTCACTCCACAGTCAGCTATCCGAAGGTGAGCGCACACGGAACTGGATCGCGGCTCACCTCGGACAAGCCTCGATTGTGCTCGGCACGCGGCTTGCCGTGCTGGCGTCCCTGCCGCATCTGAAACTGATCGTCGTCGACGAAGAGCATGATCCCTCGTACAAGCAGCAGGAAGGATTACGATACTCCGCCAGGGATCTCGCTATATGGCGAGCGCGCGATTTGAATATCCCGGTGGTGCTGGGCTCGGCAACGCCATCGATGGAGAGCTGGCAGCACGCGGAAAGTGGCCGGTATCAGAAACTGATGCTCACGCAGCGGGCTGCGGCGCAGGCCGTATTGCCGCGTATCTCGCTAATCGATATAGAGCGAATCAAAACCCAGAACGGGTTGGCGCCACCATTGATCGCCGCGCTGCGCGAACGACTCGCACGGGGAGAGCAATCACTGTTGTTCCTTAACCGTCGTGGCTATGCGCCAGTCGTTCATTGCGATGCCTGCGGGTGGATAAGCAACTGTCAGCGGTGCAGCGCCTTCATGGTCCTGCACAAACCGGAACGTCGTTTACGCTGCCATCACTGTAGTCTTGAGCTTCGTATTCCCGCGTCGTGCCCGACCTGCGGCAATGTCGATTTGCAACCCATGGGGCGCGGCACCCAACGTATTGAAGAATATTTGCATGCCCTGTTTCCGGAAGCACGCGTCTTGCGCATTGACGCCGATTCAACACGAAAAAAGGGCAGCGCAAAGGCAGCATTTGACACCGTACATCGTGGCGAGGTCGACATCCTGCTAGGAACCCAAATGGTCGCCAAGGGTCATGATTTTCAACGACTCACGCTGGTGGGTGTAATTAATCCGGATACTGCGCTGTTCTCACATGACTATCGTGCCGGGGAACGATTGTTCGCGCAGCTGATGCAGGTTGCCGGCAGGGCGGGGCGAGCCGCTGCCAACGGCGAACTGTCGCCCAGCGAAGTGCTGGTACAAACCCGGTACGCGCAGCATCCACTGTATCGCGCATTACTCACCCACGACTTCAAGGGATTTGCTGCGACGACACTTGAAGACCGCCGCAGTGCCGGCTTACCTCCCTATGTTTTTCAGGCCCTGCTCAGAGCAGAAGCCAAAACGCTCGAATCGGCACTGGCTTTCTTGCAGCAAGCCAAGGACATGCTGCCCCATCACGACATCGTCATCAATGATCCCGTGCCGATGACGATGACTCGCGTCGCCGGTCTCGAGCGAGCGCAATTATTGCTGGAATCGCCTTCCCGCACCGCGCTGCAGAATTTCCTTAAAAGCTGGGTTCAGGCACTCCGCAAACAACCGACGCGTTTGCGGTGGACGCTTGAGGTTGACCCTGTCGATATCTGACCATCTCGGCGAAACCAGACCTGCAGTGATGTTCAGACCCTGGTCGAGACAAACGCCACGCTGCCCTGCCCGGATTTCGACTCAGGCCCGGTGATTAATCAGCACCGGCCGGGATGTCGGATCGAAATCGACCCAGTCTCCACCGCTGATGCGTCCCCTGGCCGATTCCAGCCGCTGCGCCTCAGCTTCGCGCAGCACAGCCACCGCCTTCTGAAGGCACGACGAATTGGGTGTGGCCACCGCAACCATCAGACCGCCCTGACGGACACCGGGATGATCCTCAGTGCCGTACTCATCCTTCATCTGTCCCAGAACGCCCACCAGACTTCCGATATGGGCACCGACCAGACCGCCAGCCAGCGGCCCTATCGGACCCAATATCGGCGAGGTCAGGCTGCCTACCGCTGCGCCCACCACACCACCGCCGGCCATGCCATCGAGCGAGCCGCTAAGCGTGGATTCTGTACCCACTGATTTATCGTGGTCGCCGCCGATCGGATAGCGCGCATGCTGCCCGGCCGGTGCTAGATAAAAACTACTGATCTGGTCGGCAGGGAAACCTGCAGCGCGCAAACGCGCTACCGCAACCGCTAGCTGAGATTGTTCATCGAATCGCCCGGCAATGATCGTCGACATTCCTGCTCCCGAAAAAATCACCCCAACACAAATTAGGAGAAAACTTTTCGTCACAAAGTTCATTCGCCGACACCACAGCGACTAAAAATAGAAGGAACTGACGCGTGCTGATGAATTCAAAAATTCATCACACGTTCATGAGGACTGCCGTTGTCTCGGTGAGTGCCTGTTATTGAAGAGGTTCTGTCGTTGAGGCAACGGGTCGCAGAGCGCGGAGTTTACTGCAGCGGCGCATCCAGCTGGCCTTCATCGGCGAGCTGGCGAATCATGCGTATCGTATCGATATCGGACTCTTTATAAGCTTCGCGCCGGAATTCGTTATAAAACGATTCCTCATCGGACTCTGCGGACACCTGATGATCGTCATAGGCAAACCGAACGAACAGAGCACCAGGCTGTGGTTCTTCGATGGTCATGATCAGATCAGAAGCCGGTATATCGTTTTGCTGCGGCACGTGATAGTGTACTTGTTGCAGTGGCTGAAACCGGACTTCGTCAAGCACCTGCAGTTTTCCGAAATGCAGCGTGCGCGAGAGCCCATCGGCCGAGCGGGCAGTAATATCGCAGCTGTCCAGTCCGATCAGAAACAGTGTGGGCCGCTCTGCGCGGAACACTAGACCGCGCCAGAGCTGAGCGCGGCTGAGCGGCGCAATCAGTGGATTGCCCGGCGTATTAATTTCGATCAGGTGAGTGAATTTCATCGGCAAGTCGTCATGAAGCGACGCCACTTTATCATGCCCGTGCCCGGGAGTTTCGATACAATGGCGCGCTTGCCTCACTGCCTCGCGCGAACACCTTCATGCAGCACGGACTCAATACTCCCCAGCGTACCGCAGTCAACTATATCGATGGCCCTTGCCTCGTGTTGGCAGGTGCCGGATCTGGCAAGACGCGGGTCATCACGCAGAAAATCGCTTACCTGATCGAATCCTGCGGCTACGAACCCAAAAACATCGCGGCACTGACCTTTACCAACAAAGCGGCGCTGGAAATGCGCGAACGGGTAGGCAAATTGCTGCGTGAACCCGGACAAGCCAAGCAACTCACCGTCTCGACTTTTCACTCGCTCGGCGTGCATATACTGCGTCGCGAGGCGCAGGCACTGGGACTCAAGGAACGTTTCTCGATTATGGACAGTGCCGACTGCTTCGCGATCGTGCAGGACTTGTCGGCCACCACCGACAAGGCCGTCATTCGACGCATTCAGCAATCCCTGTCATTGTGGAAGAACGCTTTGCTCACACCCGAGCAGGCACTGGCGCAAGCCACCACGGAAGATGACGCTCAGGCTGCCCGGATCTACCGCAATTATGTCGCGACCCTGTCGAGCTATCAGGCAGTCGACTTTGATGATCTCATTCGTTTACCCGTCGAACTGTTTCGTCAGGATGAGGCAGCGCGCGATCGCTGGCAGCGCCGGCTGCGTTATCTGCTGTTGGATGAATATCAGGACACCAACACCTGTCAGTATGAACTGGTGAAATTGCTGGTGACCGGTCCCGGCAAGAAGCCGATGTTTACTGCCGTTGGCGACGATGATCAGGCCATTTACGCTTGGCGCGGAGCGACGATGGAAAATTTGCGCACGCTTCAGGAAGACTTTCCTGACCTGAAGCTGATCAAGCTCGAGCAAAATTATCGTTCCAGCACGCGCATCCTGCAGGCAGCCAATGCGGTCATTGCCAACAATCCCAAGCTCTTTGAAAAATCACTCTGGTCGGAACATGGTGCCGGTGATCCCGTCAAAGTGCTGGCGATGGAAGATGATGAAGCGGAAGCCGATCAGGTCGTCATCACGCTCTCGGCACACAAGTTTGAGCGCCGTGCCAAATTTTCGGATTACGCCATTTTGTACCGTGGCAATCACCAGTCGCGCGCGCTGGAAAAAGTCCTGCGTCGGGAACGCATTCCCTACGTGATGTCGGGTGGACAAAGCTTTTTTGATCGCGCCGAAATCAAGGACATCATCAGTTATCTGCGACTCATTGCGAATGCCGATGATGATCCGGCCTTCATCCGCGCTGTGACCACGCCGCGTCGCGGTATTGGTCAGGCGACACTCGAAGTGCTGGGTGAATTTTCCCGTCAATGGCAATGCTCGCTGTTCGAAGCCGTTTTCAAGGGCGGTCTTGAGGCGCGTTTGAATGAACGCCAGCTTTTGCCATTGCGCGAATTCTGCGATTTCATCAATCAGCTCGAAGCGCGGGCAAGCCGTGTCGGTGCTGCCGGTACCGGCGAAAATGCCGGCGCGGTGCTCGACGACATGATGAAGGCCATCGACTATGAGGCGTACTTGTATGCGACCTTTGACGACAAACAGGCGCAGGAAAAATGGCAGAACGTACTCGATTTCACCGGCTGGATGAAAGAAAAGGGCAATGGCGGCCGCGATGCCGATGGCCCTGAAAAGTCCCTGCTTGAGCTGACCCAGATGGTGGCGCTGATGAGCATGCTCGAAGGTCGTGATCAGGAGCCCGATGCCGTGCGCCTGTCCACGCTGCATGCGGCAAAGGGCCTGGAATTCGGCCATGTATTCATGGTCGGCGTCGAAGAAGGGATTCTCCCGCATAAAGGCGATCCTGATGCGCCGTCCGACCTGCTGGCACAGCGGATCGAAGAAGAGCGTCGTCTCATGTATGTTGGTATTACCCGAGCACAACGCAGCCTCACCCTCACCTGGTGTAAAAAGCGTAAGCGTGCGCGCGACAGCGTCACGTGTGAGGCCTCGCGCTTCATCAAGGAAATGCGTTTGGACGAAGGCGATGCTTTGCCCTCGGAAGACGAGATCCTGACCCCGCAGGACCGTCTCGCGGGACTCAAAGCCTTGCTGCAAAAGCCCAAGGCAGCCTGAGCCATGCCTGATCGCGGCAAATCCGGCGATGGCTTTCGCAATCCCCACAATCTCCCAGTCAAAGTTTGTGCGCACTGTGCGCGACCGTTTACTTGGCGTAAAAAATGGGCGGCCAGTTGGCCGGAGGTCAGGTATTGCTCTGACGCCTGCCGCAAGCTTGGCGGGCGGAAAGTTGATACCTCAGCCTGATGCGCTCAGATCCGTTTTGACTGGCTAAATACCCCGGTAAATCTATCGCTGAAAAGCCCGAGCTGGCGCAACAATCCGGCATCCGGCGCCTTTCTGTTGAAAATAACTATGTTAATATTTTCCCTAGAAAGGATAGCCGCATGCTCTCTTCTGCTGAACAAACACATGATTACGCTAATGCAGCACAGAAAAGTACGGTGCTGACCAAGGCAGTCGCACGTGCGGCGGGCAATCTGGGCTTGCCTCGTAGTCTGCTCGCGCGCGTGCTCGGCGTCAGCCCGGCAACGGTGACCCGTATTTATGCGGGCGACTACCAGCTCGATCCGGGTCGCAAGGAATGGGAGTTTGGTTTGCTGCTTGTGCGCATGTTTCGCGCGCTTGACGCGCTGGTAGCGGATGAGCCAAGCGCACGCGCCTGGCTGTCCAGCGAAAACCGCGCGCTGCAGGCGCGTCCGATTGACCTGATCGCTCAGACGGAAGGATTGGTGCGTGTCGTTCACTACCTGGACGCCTCTCGCGCTGCAGTCTAGCGCTCGCCGCTGGCAGGGTGCTGTCTGGCGCGTCGTTGACGCTCAGTACACGGCCGGCGCCATGAAGCTGGTGGATAGTCGGGAAGAGCAGGATATTCTGGATCGTCTGCTGCTTTCCCGCCAGCTGCCCTTGCCGGAGGTCTTTGGTCGCCTTCACCCACTGCTGGCGGCACCCTTTCGCACCCATCCCTTGCGCACGGGTTCGCGCTTTCGCGCAGCGACCGATCCTGGTGTTTTCTATGGCGCGCTCTCGGTCGATACAGCATGCGCCGAGCAAGGGTACTGGCGCTGGAAATTTCTCAGTGATGCCATTGATCTTGCCGAAATTGCGCCGGTGGCCCATACCGCTTTCAAGAGCGATGTCACTACGCAAGCGATTGATTTGCGCGAGCGTTTGTTTGCGCGTGACATCGGGCAGTGGATGCACAAAACCAGTTACAGCGCGACGCAGGCCTTGGCGCGCAGTGCGCGCACCGCGAACCTCGGCGCGATTCGCTATGCTTCAGTGCGCGACCCTGCACAGGGTGAATGTCTTGCATTGCTTACACCCGCCGCATTCGCATCGCCGCAGCCGCACCCGGTGCGCGAAACCTGGTGGTTGCGCGTCAGACGCGACGAAGTGGTCTGGCGGTGTGAACAACGTTCGCTGGTATTCTCTGCAGAACCCTGGCAATCCAACCAATGAAAGCATGACGATGGAATTGAATGAACGACTGGAAAACCTTGAAATCAGGCTGGCCAGTCAGGACGATCTTCTCGATGCACTGAACCAGACGGTTTATCGTCAGCAGAAAAAAATCGATGAGCTCGATGCGCTCTGCGCCGCGCTCGCCCGACGCATCACCGAAATACCCACTCAGGCAAGTGGCGCACTGCCGCACGAAAAGCCGCCGCATTACTGAGGAAGGCTACGTTGGCTCGCTACCAAATGTGGATTTATTTGCCGTCTCCTTGATCATGAACGAAAAAATTCTCGCCTCATTGCGCACCGAACTCAATGAGCAAACAGCCCAAATGCGCTGGAGCGAACTACAGCGCTATTTTGCAGGCGGTACCTTGATCAGTGTCGCGCCCGAGCTTGATCTGATCGATGCCGGTGCGCGCATCGCAGCCGATGACAAGGCCAGTGTGCAGGACTGGATGAATGCCGGACTCCTGCATCGGGTTAGCGATGCACAGGCCCTGCAATGGCTGGCCCAGGACGCACTGCTGTGGACGGTCGTTGTCAAACCCTGGATTCTGGTTCAGCACGAACGATGCTCACCGCCGGCGTCGGCGCAATGATGTACCAGAACCTGTTACGAGATACACGATGAGCCTTAGCTGGTTCTTTACCAATCTGGGGGCTGCAGTGGTATTGCCACCGCTGTCGCTGATTGTGCTGGGCTTTTTGGGTTGGCGATTGTCGAAGCGCTTCCGGTTGGCGGGACAGGTAACCGTCCTTGTGTCCGTCTTCCTGCTGCTGATCTTGTCCACCGCTGCTGGCTCACGCTTGCTGGTGGCACCACTCGAAAACCGGTCCTTACCGGTGCCTGATCCTGCCTTGGCCGATGCACAGGCCATCGTCATTCTTGGCGGCGGGCGCTCGTTCGCAGCACCCGAAGATGGCGATCGCGATCAGCCCGGAACCCAGACGCTGGTGAGGCTGCGGCATGGCGCGCGCATGTACCGACTTACACGTTTGCCCGTACTGGTCAGTGGCGGCGCGCCCGACAGGGGTGGCGAGAGCGAAGCGGCCGTGATGGCGCGATCGCTTCGCGAAGATTTTCAGATACCGGTGCGCTGGCTTGAGGGTACCTCTGAAAACACCGCGCAAAATGCAGTGCATGCAGCGAGGCAGTTGCGAGAGGCCGGTATCCAGCGCGTACTGCTGGTGACTGACGCCATTCACATGCCGCGCGCGATGCAGATATTTTCGACAACGGGTCTGTCCGTGATTGCTGCGCCAACGGATTTTTTATCCAGAAAGACTTTGTCGGCGGAAGATTTTATTCCGAACCCCAGATTTTTGAGGCACAGCCACTATGCACTGCACGAGTGGATAGGCATGCTCTGGTACAAACTCAGGTACGGTTGAAGAACTTCCGCGGCGGTTTTTTTTAGCGTCTTTTGGATACAAGCCGGTCGTTATGAAAATCAAATATCGT
The DNA here is from genome assembly GCA_964639465.1 of uncultured Bifidobacterium sp. Lineage (GTDB taxonomy): Bacteria > Pseudomonadota > Gammaproteobacteria > Burkholderiales > Burkholderiaceae_D > Pernthalerella. The sequence continues at coordinate 33,357 of CAZXDB010000001.1, forward strand.
CAGCCAATAAAAAATCCCGGCAGGTGAATCACGAGCCGGGATGTTGTTGAGCGCAGGCGATCGTTTATTTCGCCTTGTCCTCAGGTTCCTTGAGCTTTCCGCCGCTGGCATTGGCCATGTGCACCACCGCGCGCGCCACTTCCAGATCATCCAGGTCAGGGTTGCCGCCTTTGGCAGGCATGCCGCGTATGCCCTTGATTGCATGCGACACCAGTGTGTCGTAACCCTGCGCAATACGCTTGGACCACGCACCGCTGTCGCCTGTTTTCGGTGCGCCCGCAGCACCACTGCCGTGGCAGGCAACACAGGCGGCATTGTAGACTTCGGCGCCGGCCTTCAGCTGACGTGGTGCACTTGCATCGATCAGTGTGTAACCTTCGTCGGCAACCGGCTTGAGACGTGCTGCAACCGCTTCAGCCGATTGCGCATTGGAGCCCGCACCCGTTTTGGGGGCACTACCCACATAGATCACCAGTAGTACGATGACAATAATTGGGATAGCAAAACCCGCAATGACGGCCGCAATCAATTGATTGGGTGTTTTGATCAGGGATTCGTGCTCGTGATGCGCGTCGCTCATGATGTCCTCAAAATATAGGGGGCCTGTTTGGGTAGTGCCTCTGGAATTTGCGGCTGCCCGGCCATACCGACTGTAAATGACAAGCCGCAGATTATAGACGAAGCGCCACAATTTGGCCCCGAGCGGCTTGCCGCTTCGTGGACTGCCCGACCGAAACCCGGTATCCTTGCCGCTCTTCCGAAGTGCCCAGACCGCGCGGCTGTAGCTCAGTGGATAGAGTATTGGCCTCCGAAGCCAAGGGTCGCTGGTTCGATTCCAGCCAGCCGCGCCAGCTTTTTTCGCAAAACCTCAGCACTCGGAGCCCCTTGGCGTGATCTTGAATGCCGCGCCATCGAAACGCTTTGGCTCACCGCTTGCCTACTCCTCGATCAACGCCGTGCGAGTGGCTTCTATCTCAGCATTGCGCTCTTGTTCAGGTCGAATCATGTCGCGGAGGTGTTCGCTGTTTCTAGCGTAATGACCCGCCATGATTGGCGTCTTGACCCCGCTGTCTTGTTGTTCCTTCAGGGTTTTGTCCCAGCCCGCATCAACCTGAAACGAAAGGGTTGGGTCGTGTCGCTAGTATCGACATCGATCAGCACCGCATCGGCCCTGTAGTCTCCCGGCACGACCACGCGCAGTAGCTGAGTCAGTGGCTTGCCTTGGGCGTCCTTCAAGGGTCTGTCGGTCAAATATTGGTGCGTATCGCCCTGAATCAGCAATACAGGCTTACCCAACGCAGCGACCTCTTCCGCCAGCGCTGCGTTCCAGCGCACGAATCCGGAACCCTTGCGGGGCTCGCCGAAAAAAGTATCTGCCTGCATCGCCAATATCACGGCCGCGTCTTTCTTCGCTTTTGCCTCGGCAAATGTCTCCCGAAGCCACGCGATATTGGCGTGTTCGCGTTCGGCAAACTCAATCGAAGAGGGCAGGCCGGGCTGGAGATTGTTGTTCGAGCCAACCAAATGTAGTGTTGCGAACAGCACCCTGCCTTGAGACCAGCGACGATTTTCGGGAAAGGAGGCGAATGATTTTTGGGTCGATTGCATTTGCAGCGTCAGTCGCTGCTTACCGAGACTTGCCGGCGACGAAAAAAACAGCCGCCGGATTTTTGCGAGTCGCTCCAGCGGATCGTACTGACCATTGCTGATGCGATGACAGTCGGTCCATTCATTGTCGCCGGGAGTGTAAATCAGCGGATGCTCGAATTGCTCGAACAACTGGTGCACCTGAACGAAGGTTTCATCCGAGCAGACCGTGCTGCCCGATTTGATATCGCCCACGTGAATGGTGAATGTCGGTGATTGACGATTAATCTGCTGAATCAGCGCGGCAAAATCTTCATGAGGTCCGTAGGGCACATCGCCGATAGCCGCGAAGGTAAATGATTGTGCCTGCGCGGCGACCACCAGCGACAATGCGCTGGCACCGACGAGCGCACGAACGAATCTGCAAACTGACATCAGCGGGCCCTAGGTAGTGTCCGGCATCGGGTGGATGCCGTGACGGCAGGCTGATTCTATCGGAGTTTTAGAACTGATAGCCCACCATGAAGAAGGGGAGGCTCGCTAAGCCTTCGTGCTCGGAGGAAGAAAAGGATTGGCCAGACCACGCTTGCTGCGCATCAGGTCCGCCAGACGAACCAGATAATTGCGGCATTGAATATAGTCGCCTGGCATCACGACCAGGCAGTCCAGCCTTGCCCGTGCGAAGTCCGTATCGCCAACGATAGCGACGGGCCAGGCGATATAGCGGTGGAGCAGCGCTTCAACCCGAGGCCAGTTCATGCCTTGTGCCTTCCATTCTGATTGACTTAGTTTCAGCAAGTTGTCCAGCGGCGCCGGATCCCGAAAAGGCAACTGATCCAGCGTGCGAAACAGCGTCGGCGCTTGCTGACGGTTGCTGTCGACAAGACTGTCGATATCGGCGAGATGCAATCGGCAGGCGATTTCAGTTTTTGCGTTCTGGCAGTTATCGCGAATACTCGCAAACACTTTTGAAGTCGGGTACAGCGAAAAATGATCGGGCAGATATCGTCCGATCACATCGTGTATCCAGTCCCAGTGTGCCGATAGCGCGGACTGCAATAGGGCGGCATCCTGCCGAGCGAGCGCATCAAGTATCTCCGTGCCTTTAAAAGGCAATTGCGCAGGACGTAACAGCACGGGCAATGGCGTATTGGCCGGCGCCGGCGCAGCACGTTTCTGTTTCATCTGGAACGACAAAAAATCCATGTACAAACGACAGGCAGCAGGCTCGCGCAGTTGCGTACAGCGCTGACGGAGTGTGCCGAACAACAAGGACGAGGGTGCAATTTGTACGCCTGCGGGAACGTAAAGTTCCAGCGTGCGCAACGTACGTGACCAGTCCCGTTGAAGACTATTCTTAAATAAAATTTCATCGCGAGCCAGTAAGGCATTGAGCGCTCGTGGATCTCGATAAGGTAGTTCGGCCAGCGACAGTGTTTGCGCTGCCACCGGTGGTAAATGAAACCCGGTCAGACAAAGTGCCGAGGCCAGCACCCATCGACGAATAAGCCAGTGCATTTTATGATTCACTCAAGCTGGTGAATTCGTCATCTTCTCCTGCGTGCGCCAGCAATGTATTGACCGGCGCTAAGCGCCTGAAGCGCCTTGTCGCGTCACCAGATTCGGATATAGCTCATCGATAATTGCAGCACCATGCTCCAGCACAAAATACCGAAACGCTTCAGCAGCAGGCGAGAGATTGCCACGGTTCAGTGCTACGACATGCCAGGCGCGCGAGATCGGTGTGTCATCAATGTCGAGAATCGCAATTTTGCCGTAGGTTTTTTCCAGACCCACGGTATGCAGCGATACAAAGGAAATACCGAGATTCGCCATCACGGCCTGCTTGATACTTTCAGTCGACGACATTTCCATCGACACGCGCGGTGTCAGGCCGCGGTCATGTAAAAAACGTTCCATGATGACGCGCGTACCGGAGCCTTGTTCGCGTGAAATCAGTTCAACCTGATTAAGCGCTGCCGCGGAGATGCTCTGCTGGTTCGCCAGCGGATGCTCCGGGCTGGCGATGAAGGCATGTGGATGCGGCGCGAAGGCTTCGATCCGCGTATCCAGATCGGCGGGTGTGCGACCCATGATCGCAATATCGATATCGCCATCGCGCAGCATCTCGACCATCTGATCGCGGTTGCGCACCTCGATCTTGATTTGCAAGCCAAAGTGTTCTTCGCGAAAGCGCGAGAGGAGCTGCGGAACAAAATATTTTGCTGTGCTCACCAGCCCAATTTTCAGCGTGCCGCCCTGCGTGCCGCGCAGCTTCGAGAGCATCACTTCTGCTTCGCGCAGGTTCAGCGCGACCCGCTTGACATAGACCAGAAAATACTCGCCCGCCGTCGTCAGCTCCACCCGCCGGCCGACCCGGGAGAACAACGCGACCCCCAAATCGCCCTCGAGTTCTTTAATTTGCATCGAAATCGCGGGTGCGGTCAGATTTAATTCTGTTGCCGCCTTGCTAAAACTGGCGTGTCGTGCCGCACTCAAAAAAATGCGTAATTGGCGCATGCTCAGGTTTCTGAGCAGTTTCAGACTTTTCATAAGGAAAACAGATAAGAATATCTGATGGGTTGGCAAATGATAGATGAATATACCTTAACAGATGAAAACTATACATTCTAGTCACCGCTTGCTCTAATGCGTTCATTCTTGACCGACATTGTTCATTGTTGCCCGGACAAGGATAAAAACAACGCGCCGGCATGCGTCCCGCCCATAGGCGCTTAACAGGAGACTGCAATGAACAAACCCGTCGAAGGTCGCATCACCGACATGAAAGAGCGCTACAAGGGTGGCGTTCTGAAGTACGCACAAATGGGCTACTGGCGCCCGGACTATGAACCCAAAGAAACCGACATGATCTGCGTCTTCCGCATCACACCCCAAGAAGGTGTGGATGCCGTCGAAGCCGCTGCCGCAGTCGCCGGTGAATCATCCACCGCCACTTGGACTGTGGTGTGGACCGATTTGCTGACCGCGCACGAAAACTATCAGGCCAAGGCGTACCGTGTCGATCCGGTTCCCGGCACCGGTCCTGGTACCGATAAAGAGCAGCAGTACTTCGCCTACATCGCCTACGACATCATCCTGTTTGAAGAAGGCTCAATTGCCAACGTCACTGCATCGCTCATCGGTAACGTGTTTTCGTTCAAGCCACTCAAAGCAGGTCGTCTGGAAGACATCCGTGTGCCTGTCGCCTACGTAAAAACATTCAAGGGACCGCCGACCGGCATCATTGTCGAGCGCGAGCGTCTCGATAAATTCGGTCGTCCTCTGCTGGGCGCGACCATGAAGCCCAAACTCGGCCTCTCCGGAAAAAACTATGGTCGCGTCGTCTACGAAGGTCTGACCGGCGGACTGGATTTCACCAAGGACGACGAGAACATCAATAGCCAGCCTTTCATGCACTGGCGCGATCGCTTCCTGTTCTGCATGGAAGCCGTCAACAAAGCCCAGGCCAATAGCGGCGAGATCAAAGGACACTACCTGAATGTCACCGCAGCGGACATGGAAGAAATGTATCGCCGTGCTGAATTTGCCAAGTCGCTCGGCTCGAACATCATCATGATTGACCTGATCGTTGGCTGGACTGCGATCCAGTCGATGTCAAATTGGTCGCGTCAGAATGACATGATCTTGCACATGCACCGCGCTGGTCACGGTACCTATACGCGCCAGAAAAATCATGGCGTCTCATTCCGTGTGATGGCGAAGTGGCTGCGTCTGGCCGGTGTTGATCACCTTCATGCCGGCACTGCGGTAGGCAAACTCGAAGGCGACCCGATGACGGTTCAGGGCTATTACAACGTTTGCCGCGAAACCTATAACAAACAAGATCTCTCGCGAGGCCTCTTTTTCGATCAGGACTGGTGCGACATGAAGAAGGTCATGCCGGTTGCTTCCGGTGGTATCCACGTCGGCCAGATGCATCAACTCATTGATCTGTTCGGCGATGACGTGGTGCTGCAATTTGGCGGCGGCACGATCGGTCACCCTGCAGGTATTCAGGCGGGTGCGATTGCCAACCGCGTGGGCCTCGAAGTCATGATCAAGGCGCGCAACGAAGGCAAGGACATCATCAACGAAGGCCCGACCATTCTTAAGAACGCTGCCAAGAGCTGCAAGCCACTCGAGCAGGCCCTGGAGACATGGAAAGACGTGTCCTTCAACTACACCTCGACCGATACACCGGACTTCGTCGCAACACCGACCGCGTCGTAAATCAGAGACCTCAAAAGGAGCATCATCATGCGCATCACACAAGGACAATTTTCCTTCCTGCCTGATCTGACCGACGACGAGATCCGAGCACAAATTGATTACGCCATCGGCAAGGGCTGGGCAGTATCCGTCGAATGGACCGACGACCCGCACCCGCGCAACTGCTACTGGCACATGTGGGGCATTCCAATGTTCCAGATCAAAGACGGTGCAGCGGCGCTGTATGAAGTCAACGCCTGTCGCAAAGCCAATCCCGACACGTATATCAAGGTCAATGCCTTCGACAGCACGCGCGGTGTCGAATCGATGGTCATGAGCTTTATCGTCCATCGACCCAAACACGAGCCGGGTTTTGCCTTGCAGCGTACCGAAGAAGCCGGCCGCGTCATCCGCTACACGACGATCAGCTACGCCACTCAGCGCCCCAGTGGCGAGCGCTATTCCACTTAACCTCGGCTTAAGAACGGAGACTGACCATGAATGCGTCCGCCTCGCCCGTCTCGATCGATCTGCAGCAAATCCTGCGTGATGCCGACATTCAGCCCGTCATCGATCAGCTCGAAAAAGAACTGATTGGACTGGCGCCGGTGAAGGCGCGTATTCGGGAAATTGCCGCCTTTCTCGTCGTCTCTCGCGCGCGCGCGGCGATGGGTCTGGAGGCAGCCACGCCCAGCCTGCACATGTGCTTTACCGGTAATCCCGGCACCGGCAAAACGACCGTCGCTTTGCGCATGGCCGAAATCCTGCATCGGCTGGGCTACGTTCGCAAAGGCCATGTCATCTCTGTCACGCGCGATGATCTGGTGGGCCAGTACATCGGCCATACCGCGCCCAAGACCAAGGAAATTCTGAAAAAAGCCATGGGCGGCGTGCTTTTTATCGACGAGGCTTATTATCTCTACCGGCCAGAGAATGAACGCGATTACGGACAAGAAGCCATCGAGATCCTGTTGCAGGTCATGGAAAACCATCGCGATGATCTAGTCGTGATCCTCGCCGGCTACAAGGACAGGATGGATACCTTTTTCCAGTCCAACCCCGGCATGTCATCTCGCATCGCTCATCACATTGATTTCCCCGATTACGGTGAGCCCGAGCTGTTGCAAATCGCTGGCAAGATGGTAAGTGCAATGAATTACCGTCTTGATGACGAAGCGACCGCGGCGATTGATGAATACATCCGACTGCGGCGGCAGCAACCGCATTTCGCCAATGCGCGCTCGATTCGTAACGCACTCGACCGTGCGCGACTGCGTCAGGCGAATCGTTTGTTTCAGCTGGCCACCGAAGGCTCGGTCAAGGTTACGGCCGATGAGTTATCGACCATCAGTGCTGCAGATATTCGCGCCTCCCGTGTATTCACGGGAGGATTGGCGGGGAAAAAATAAACAGGAGCCAGTATGCATCAAGGCCGCACAACCTTATCAAAATTTCTGATCCAGCAACTTAAGGGCACGTCAGAACAGAGTGATCTGGCTGCCTTGCTGGTTGATATCGCCGCTGCCGTCAAAGCCATTTCGGCGATGACGGCCAAAGGCGAACTTGGCGGCGTGCTCGGTAGTTTAGACAGCACGAATGTGCAGGGCGAAACGCAAAAACAACTCGATGTCTTGTCCGATCAGGCATTCATTAACACCTTCTCCATGGGCGGTCTCGTCGCAGGTCTGGCCTCCGAAGAAAATGATGATCCCATCAGCATTGAACCGGGTGAGGGCAGCGGACGCTTTCTCGCCGTGTTCGATCCGCTCGATGGTTCATCCAACATCGATGTGAACGTTTCGGTGGGTTCGATCTTTTCTGTCCTGCGTGCGCCCGAAGGCCGCGCCCCTGTTGTCCAGGATTATCTGCGTCCCGGCAATCACCAGCTGGCCGCCGGCTATGCGATCTATGGCCCGTCCACCATGTTCGTCCTCACCGTCGGCAAAGGAACGCATGGCTTCACGCTGGATCGTGAGGTCGGTAATTTCATCCTCACGCATCCGGATATGCAGATTCCTGAAGAGACCAGCGAGTTTGCGATCAATGCGAGTAATGAACGTTTCTGGGAGCCGCCGGTTCAGCGCTACGTGGCCGAATGCAAAAACGGCCGCACCGATGTGCGCGAGCGGGATTTCAACATGCGCTGGATTGCCAGCATGGTGGCTGACATCCACCGCATCCTTATGCGGGGTGGTGTCTTCATGTATCCGCGCGATACCAAGGATCCGTCCAAGCCCGGCCGACTGCGTCTGATGTACGAAGCCAATCCGATGAGCTTTGTCGTTGAGCAGGCCGGCGGCATTGGTTCCACCGGACGAACGCGCATTCTGGAAATCGAGCCGGAGCAAATTCACCAGCGCGTGCCCGTCATCATCGGATCAGCCAAGGAAGTCGAGCGGCTCGAACGCTATCACCAGGAATACGACAGCGGTGCGGATGAAAAATACAGTTCACCCCTGTTTCAGGAGCGCTCGCTATTTGCGAGCTGATCAGCGCATAAATATGCGCACCGTCGATCAAAGCTCACCACGCTGATGCCCACTTTATTTTCAGGAGAACCCTGTGTCGGTTAAACATCCTATTGTCGCCATCACCGGATCATCGGGTGCTGGCACGACCACGGTCATGCAAAGCTTTCAGCACATCTTCCGCCGCGAAAAAATCAAGGCACAAATTCTGGAAGGCGATTCCATGCACCGCTACAACCGCATGGAAATGCGTGAGGAAATGAAAAAGCAACAGGCTGCGGGCAATACCTCGTTCAGCCATTTCACGCCCGAAGCCAATATTTTGGGTGAGCTTGCCGAGACCTTCAAAAAATTTGGCGAGACCGGCACCGGTCGGGTTCGCAAATACATTCACGATGACATCGAAGCGGCCCAGTTCAATCAGCAGCCGGGCACCTTCACCCCCTGGCAAGACATGGATTCCGGCGCCGAACTCTTGTTTTACGAAGGTCTGCACGGCGGCTACGTTGGCGAGGATGCGGATGTGGCAAAGCATGTCGATCTGCTGGTTGGCGTTGTGCCCATCATCAATCTTGAGTGGATACAAAAGCTGCATCGTGATCAGAAGATGCGCGGCTATTCACAGGAGGCTGTGCTCGACGTGATACTGCGCCGTATGCCGGATTACACCCGCCATATCTGCCCGCAGTTTTCGCGCACCCATGTCAATTTTCAGCGCGTGCCGACCGTTGATACCTCCAATCCCTTCATCGCCAATGACATTCCGAGCGCCGATGAAAGCATGGTGGTGATTCGCTTTGCCAATCCCAAAGGGATTGATTTTCCCTACCTGCTTTCGATGATCGAGCGTTCCTGGATGACTCGCCCAAATACCTTCGTCATACCCGGCGGGAAAATGGGGCTGGCCATGCAATTAATTTTCACGCCAATGATTTTGCGTTTGATGGACAAGAGGCGGCGCCTGTAAAAACGTTCGACTGGCATGGATGCGGCGCACATTGAGCTCGCGCCAGCGGCCCGATGTCCCGGAATGTCCGACGATAGTTTGTCAATGTCTGCCATGACTGCCATAAGATTCATCCGCATCAGATCAGCACCCAAAGCCGCCAAAAAATTAACTTTAAAGGCCCCATCATGCAATCCACCCAAGCCAGCGCCAGAGAACTCGCCAACGCCGTTCGCTTTCTTGCAATTGATGCGGTCAACAAAGCCAAGTCAGGCCATCCGGGCGCGCCGATGGGAATGGCCGACATCGCCGAGGTCCTGTGGCGGCGTCATCTGAGACACAACCCGACCCATCCGCACTGGGTCAACCGCGATCGTTTTGTGCTCTCGAATGGTCACGGCTCCATGCTGATCTATGCGTTACTGCACCTGACGGGCTATGACCTGAGCATTGATGATCTCAAGCAGTTTCGCCAGCTCCACAGCAAAACGCCGGGACATCCGGAAGTCGACATCACGCCCGGTGTTGAAACCACCACCGGTCCTCTGGGTCAGGGACTGGCCAATGCAGTGGGCATGGCGCTCGCGGAAAAAATTCTTGCTCGTCGCTTCAATCGCAGCGGCCACAACATACTGGACCATCGTACCTGGGTGTTCCTCGGTGATGGTTGTCTGATGGAGGGCGTCAGTCACGAAGCCTGTTCGCTGGCCGGTGTCTGGGGACTCGACAAGCTGGTCTGCTTTTATGATGACAACGGTATTTCGATTGATGGCCATGTCGATGGCTGGTTTCGTGACGATACCGCCGCACGTTTTCGTGCGTATGGCTGGCACGTCATCGGCCCGATAGATGGCCATGACGCGACCGCAATAGATCAGGCAACGCAGGAAGCCAAGCAGGTGATCGGCAAACCCACGCTGATCATTTGCCGAACACAGATAGGCTGGGGTTCACCAAACATGGTCGGCACCCACGATGTGCATGGCGCGCCGCTCGGTGACAAAGAAACCGAGGCCACGCGTGCCGTGCTGGACTGGCCGCATGCACCCTTCGAGATACCGGAAACCCTGCGCAGCGCCTGGGATGCACAGGCCACCGGCATCGCGCTCGAAGCGAAATGGCAGCATGACTTCGGTGCATATGCCAAAGCCCATCCCGAGCTGGCAGCCGAGTTTTTACGGGTGACCCAGCGTGAACTGCCGGGTGACTGGCCTGAACTGAAACAGTCGCTCTATCAACTTGCTGCCGGTATTTCTGCCCCGACGGCCAGCCGCAAATCCAGCCAGCAAATGCTCGATCTGCTGGTGGCGGGCATGCCGGAACTGCTGGGTGGCTCGGCCGATCTGACAGGATCCAATCTCACCGCAGGCAAGACCAGTCGCGCCTGGCATGACCATCAGGACGGTGATGCGAATTACCTCTCGTACGGCGTGCGCGAATTCGGCATGGCCGCGATCATGAACGGCATTGCGCTGCATGGTGGGCTGGTCGCTTATGGCGGCACCTTCGCGGTATTTTCCGACTACGCACGGAATGGCATGCGCATGAGTGCGCTGATGCGGCAGCGTGTCATTTACGTGCTCACGCATGATTCCATTGGTCTGGGCGAAGACGGCCCAACCCACCAGCCGATTGAGCATGCCGCCAGCCTTCGTCTGATTCCTGGCCTCGATTTGTGGCGTCCCTGCGATGGCATGGAAACGGCGGTCGCCTGGACGTCCGCCATCGAGCGTCATGATGGACCATCAGCGCTGATGCTATCGCGCCAGAACCTTCCGCAAGTCTCAGCCGGGACTGACCCGACCCTGATTGCTAAAGGTGGCTATGTGCTTTCCGATTGCGAAGGTCAGCCCGAGGCCGTACTGATTGCAACTGGCTCCGAAGTCATGCTGGCCCTGGAAGCACAACAAGCGCTTAAAGCCCAGGGACGACTTGTACGTGTCGTCTCTATGCCGTGTACCGCGCGTTTTGATGCGCAGTCCATCGTCTATCAACAACAAGTCTTGCCAGATGCCGTGCGTCGGATCGCCATCGAAGCCGGGCACCCGGACTACTGGCGCAAGTATGTCGGCTTGTCGGGCGCGGTCATTGGTATCTCGCGTTTCGGTGAATCTGCACCGGCTGCACAGGTCTACGACATCCTGGGTATCACCAGCGCGCAAATTGTTGCCGCTGTCTGAGGAGAAAAAATGGCACTCGTAATGTATGACCTTGATGGCACCTTGCTGGATACCGCGGGTGAAATCCGCGAGGCGGTCAATCTCACCCTGGCTGACTTTCATCACGGCAGTGTCAGTGATGACGAAGTACGCAGCTGGATTGGTCACGGTACCGGTTGGTTGATGAAAACGGCCTGGCAGCATACCGAAGGCGATGATGTCGATCCGTGGGAAGACGTCATGAAACGTTTCATTCATCACTATGAGGCGACAGCCGGCACGACCAGTACACCTTTTCCGTATGTGCTTGAAACGCTAGCCAAAGCGCGCGACTACGGCATCAAGCAAGCGATTGTCACCAACAAGGAGCAACGTTTCACCGATCGCGTGCTGGAGAAACACGGCTTGCAAGACGCTTTCGAAATCGTCATTTCCGGTGATTCGCTGGCAGTAAAAAAACCAAACCCGGGCGTCATCATGCACTGCCTTTCCGCGCTGGGCGCCACCCAGGGTGAAGCCTTGTTTGTCGGAGACTCGGAAATCGATGTGTCGACGGCCAAAGCCGCTGGTGTTATTTGCTGGGCGGTGCCTTATGGTTACAACATGGGCCGACCGATTGCGGATGCGATGCCGGATCGCATCGTGCCCGACATTCGTGAGGTGCCAAATTTTTTCCGGCATCTCTAATCGTCAGCTGAACGGCCCGACCTGACATAAAACCTGTGCACAAAAAATATTTTCGGAGGACACACCATGGCACTCATCTCCTTGCGTCAGCTGCTCGATCATGCCGCTGAACACCACTACGGTCTGCCGGCCTTCAATGTCAACAACATGGAGCAGATCCACGCGATCATGCAGGCCGCTGCCGAATGCGATAGCCCAGTCATTCTTCAGGCGTCTGCTGGCGCACGCAAATATGCAGGTGAGCCTTTTCTACGCAAGCTGGTTGAAGCAGCGCTGGAACAGTATCCCGATATTCCGGTCTGCATGCATCAGGACCATGGTGCCTCGCCCGCCGTGTGTCAGGGATCGATACGCAGCGGCTTTTCCAGTGTGATGATGGACGGCTCGCTAAAAGAAGATGCCAAAACACCCGCCGACTACGACTACAACGTGAGTGTCACGCGGCGCGTGGTCGAGATGGCACATGCGGTCGGCGTCTCTGTCGAAGGGGAGCTTGGTTGTCTGGGTTCGCTCGAAACCGGGCAGGCTGGCGAAGAAGATGGCGTGGGTGCAGAAGGCACGCTCGATCACTCGCAACTGCTGACCGATCCGGACGAAGCCTCGGAGTTTGTTGCAGCCACGGATGTCGATGCACTGGCGATTGCCATTGGCACCAGTCACGGCGCGTATAAATTTAGCCGCCCGCCGACCGGCGACATTCTCGCGATTGATCGCATCAAGGCCATCAATCAGCGCATTCCAAATACCCACCTCGTCATGCATGGCTCATCCAGCGTACCGCAAGAATATCTGGCAATGATTCGCCAATACGGCGGCGACATCAAGGAAACCTATGGTGTGCCGGTATCGGAAATCGTCGAAGGTATCAAACATGGTGTGCGCAAGGTCAATATCGATACCGACATTCGCCTAGCTATGACTGCTGCGATGCGCAAGGCCATGGCCGACAAGCCTGACGAATTCGATCCGCGCGCGTTTCTGAAAGCCGCAACTGCAGCGGCGAAGTCTGTGGTGCGCGACCGCTTCGAAGCCTTTGGCTGCGCCGGCAAAGCATCAAAAATCAAACCGATGACCATGGATCAGATGGCCAGCCTGTATCAAAAAGGCGCTTTGCGCGCGCAGGTGCACTAAGTATGATCCGGCCCGGTCAGCACCGATGCGTGCTGTTTGATGTGGATGGCACCATTGCCGAGACCGAGGGGCAGGCGCATCTGCCTGCGTTTAATCAGGCGATGGAGGAAGCCGGATTGGATTGGCGCTGGACGACAGCCGATTACAAGCGATTGCTAAAGACCACCGGCGGCTTCGAGCGTTTGCTGCGTTTTGCCACCGAGAGTGGCCATGAGGTAGACGCTCTGCGCGAACAGCTCGCGCAGGTACACAAAAACAAGAATCGTCATTTCGCTGCCATCATGGCCGCAGGCACAGTTGCGCCGCGTGCAGGTTTTCGTGAACTGATCATGCATCTGGCACGTCAGAACATCGGCTGGGGCGTAGTGACCACCACCAGTCGAGGTAACTGGGAAGCACTGTGGACCTATTCATTGGCACCACTTGGTTTGCCCGCGCCCGAGGTGATTGTTTGCGGTGAGGATGTCGCCGCAAAAAAGCCGGATCCCGAAGCCTATTTACTGGCGCTCAAGCGCCTCGGCATGACAGCCAGTGATTGCTGTGCGATTGAAGATTCGCGAAACGGTTTGCTGGCCGCCCGGGGTGCTGATCTGGAAGTTGCTATTGTGCGCAGTGAGTTTTTTGCAGACGAAAATTTTGCTGAAGCGGCGGACGTCCTCAATGAGCTTCACGAATTGTCGCTTGATGATGAATGAAACGTGTCGGCTTGCTTTTCCTTGATCCGGTAGTGCGCGATGTTTTTTTCATTTGCCGGGTTATCGGAGAAAAGCAGGCGTTGACATGAGACAGCGGAGTCAGAGCGGTGGGTTGAGATGCACAATCGAAAGATTCAAATACGCAGCGACACTGACCCAGGCCAGATAAGGCAGTAACAGCAGGCTGGATCGCGGTGAGTAACGCCAAGGCAGCAGTATCAGCGGCACGATGGACAGCCACAAGGCCACGACTTCGATCAGCGCTAGATCAGGGCGCTGCATTTTGAAGAACAGTAAACTCCACAACACATTGAGCACGCAGTTGATCAGCAGCGCGATCAGAAACAAGCGGCGCTGACGCGCATCGCCCAAACGCCAAGCCCGCACGCCGGCGATACCGGTGGTGATGTAGATCAAGGTCCAGACTGGACCGAAGGCCCAGTCTGGCGGCTGCCACGAAGGTTTCACCAGACTGTCGTACCACGGTCCGATTTCCGTCGCTGCGCCACCGATGCCGCCCACCGCGATGGCGATCAGAAAGGCAATCAGTATCGGTTTTTTACTGCCCCGCGCGAGTTGAATCACACTTTTGCCAATCCGAGTAAGTGAGCCATGTCCTTGAAGAAGATTTTCACATGGGCCAGCGGTTTTGCGCGCACCAGTTCTTTGTTCATGTACGAATCAAAAGTGAGTTTTTGCACATCTTTGTCTTTGCACATGCTGACGAAACGCTCGCGCCGCTTGTCGCTGGAGTACCAGAAATATTGCATGATGCCGAGCACCCAGAACACCTTGCCGTGGTCTTTCATGAAACGCTTGCGGGCCTTGGCCAGGCAGCGTGCATCACCGGTGACGAGTAATTCCTCGGCCGCATCGGCAGCGAGTCGGCCACCGAGCATCGCATAGTAAATGCCTTCACCCGAGGCAGGAGCGACCACGCCGGCGGCATCGCCGGCCAGCACGACATCGCGGCCATTGTCCCAGCGAGGCAAAGGTTTCATCGGTAGTGGTGCACCTTCACGGCGCACGGTCTTCGCATGTTCGAGGCCAGCTGCTGCGCGCAATGAGGTTGTTGCGTTGCGCAGTGAAAAACCCTTGTCCGCGCTGCCGGTGCCGATGGAGAGCGTGCCCCCGTGCGGAAAGACCCAACCGTAAAAATCAGGCGACAAATGCCCCTGATAAAACACATCGCAGCGCGTGTCATCGTAGCCCGCGGGCTTGACTACGGGTGCTTCGACGATCTCGTGATACGCGAATACATATTTGGTTTTTTCGGCACCGGGCACGGTTTGCTGTGCTACGGCCGAACGCGCGCCATCGGCACCGATGATGCTGCGCGCGCGCACCGTATGGCGCGTGTTGTCGCTGCCATTTTGAAATATCACCGTGCTCATGCCGTCTTCGTCCAGACCGACTCGCTCGAATCGTGCATTGCGTCGAATCGCGCCCGAGGCAGCGGCGCGTTCACGCAACCATTCATCGAATTGTTCCCGGTCGACCATGCCAACAAAACCGCCCTCAATTGGAATATCCACTTTAGTGTTTGAAGGCGCAATCATGCGGGCCGATCGCGCCTTGGCGACCAGCAGATGATCCGGAATGTCGAAATCGCGTATCGCGCGCGGCGGTATCGCACCGCCACAGGGTTTGATACGACCGGCACGGTCCAGCAGCAGCACATGGCGTCCGCGTCGCGCAAGGTCATGGGCGGCGGTGGCGCCGGCGGGACCGCCGCCAATGATGACGACATCGAATTGTTCGTGGTTTGACATGGACTGCTCCTTCGCGGAGTCGTTACTGCTTCAGGAAAATGAAGGTTGCGTCATGCGGCCTGATTGCTGCGCGCGCTGGTGCTCCGTCATTGGAATACGTGACGCCAGCAGCGCCGACGCGACAAACAAGAGTGCTTCAAGGCCAAACACCGTGCCGTACGCAACACCGGACGAGGGCAACAACCAGTGCGTCAGATCGCTCGCTGCGGTGCCCAGCAAACCGCCAAAGCCAAAGGCGATCGCTTGCGCTGCGCCCCACAGACCCATGCGGACACCCTCGCGAGCGGAACGACCTTCGGTTGCCAGTCGCATCATCTGACCGATGGCTGCAATCGAAAATGCGCCATTAGCTACGCCCATCAAAAATACATTGGTCTTAATTGGCCACGGTGGTCCCACATGACCGGCAACCGCAAGACCTGCGAGCGCCACTGCCGAAGCGATACAACCACCGACGCACCAAAGTCGCAGCGAGCCCGCGCGACCATGGGCAAATTTACTGCCGACCAGTGCGACCAGCAACATGCCGACCAGGACACCACCATGCTGCACGCCGGACAGGCTGGTTGATTCACCCGGCGTGAAACCGAAGACCGTTCCCGCGAAAGGCTCAAGGATCAGATCCTGTGCGCTATAGGCCAGCATGGAAATAAAAATGAAGATCGTGAACTGACGCGCAGCGGTTTCGCGCCACACATCGGCAAGCGCTGTACGGAAAGGCACGATCTGCGATGGGTCGGGTTCAATGATGTCGTCGCCCGGATCATGCTCAAGCCGGAACAAGGCAATTAAGGTGATGATCATCGCGCCCGTGCATACAGTCAGCGTCACACCCAGCAATCGTGTCGGTGAGTAGGGATCGAGCAGCTGACCCGCACAACCTGCCGTCACTGCAAAGCCGACGATCATCATCAGCCATACCGTGGTAGCCGCTGCTGCGCGTTTTTCGCTCTGCACGCGCATGGCCAGCAATACCAGCAGCGAGGTGCCTGCAGCGCCGACACCCAGTCCGATCATCACAAAGCCGGCAATCGCGAGAATGATGCCGAGTACGGGTGAGTTCGTCATCCACATCGTTGCAGCGGTCGCGCAGATCGCGCCCAGTGCAAGCAGGGTCATGCCGCCGATGATCCAGGGCGTGCGTCGCGCGCCCTGATCCGAACCATGGCCCATGCGCGGGCGGGAGATCTGCACCATGTAATGCAACGCGACCAGTGCACCAGGCAGTATCGCGGGCAACATCAGCTCAACGACCATGATGCGATTCAATGTCGATGTCATCAACACCACGATCGCGCCCAGCGATGCCTGCACCATGCCCAACCTGATGATTTGCACCCACCCAAAATGCGACGGAATCATTCTTATCCTCCGTTCATTCGCAAGCCGAAGGCTGCGATCATCATGCCGGTCACCAGCAACGGCACACCCAACGCCGACATTTTCAGCGCACGCTCAATCGGAGAGGCGATGAAAAACCCCATCAGCCGCGACTGCCCGAACATCAGACCAACGATGGCTAGCGCATGCCACGGTCTGTCCCATTGCACCAGCAAGCCCACCACCACAAACTGCGGCAGGATCATGATCCAGCAGGAAGTAATTGCCGCCAGTCGCACACCGAGTTGGACAGGCAGCGAACCAATCCCCATCTGGCGATCGCCTTCGACAGATTTGAAATCATTCAAGGTCATGATGCCGTGCGCGGCGAGACTGTAAAGCAGTGCCAGCAGCAGTGAGCGTGAATCGGGCATTGCGCCGCCGGCCATGACGGCAGCGCCGGTCACCCATGCCAGACCTTCATAAGAAAAGCCGCAGGCCGCATTGCCCCACCAGCCATTTTTCTTTAATCGCAGCGGCGGCGCGCTATAGGCCCAGGCGAGCGCAAGTCCGGCGATCGCCGCAGCAAAGCCCCAGGGACCGAGCGCGGTTGCAACGATGAGTGACAATCCGGTCCACAACACCGCAATATACAAACCCCAGCGTCCCGGCATGCGGCCGGAGGGAATCGGGCGTTGCGGTTCATTGATGGCATCGACTTCGCGGTCAAACCAGTCGTTAACGGCCTGACTGGTGGCGCACACCATGGGGCCGGCGAGCAGGATGCCAATGATAATCAGTGCCCAGTTGCCTTCAAAGCCCTGGCCGGATGCAACCACGCCACAGGCGAAGGCCCACATCGGCGGAAACCACGTGATGGGTTTAAGTAGTTCGGCAACAGCCGAGAGTTTGGGGCGGGACATGCGAAGGATTGTGCCCGTGACGGTTTAGAGCGTCAATTAAAATTGACACTTTGGCCCGATCCGGGAGGACCGATCGCCGCGGTGGCGGGGCGCCGTGGACCTATTTGTCGTCGCCGCCCAGGTTGCCGATGCCGTACTGGCGCAGCTTCACATACAGACTCTGACGGGAAAGTCCGAGGATTTCCGAGGCCGTGGCGCGATTGTCCTGGGTGAGCTGCAGTGCGGCCTCGATACAGAGTTTTTCAATCAGATCAGTGGTCTCGCCGACGATTTCACGCAAGGGCACGCGTCCCACCAGTTCGGTGAGCTGCTCGACCGAGCGCGGCATCGAGTGACGTGCTTCGCTGTCCGCCCGGCGGCCAATATCGCGGATCGTGAACCCCAATGCGCCGCTGCTGCCTTGCTGAGTGACGGCCACGGCCGAAATTTCGACCGGGATCTGGGTGCCGTTTTCATTGCGCATAGTTGTCGCAAACAATCTGACCGAGCCACGCTGGCGCAGGTTGGCCAGCAAGACATTCAAATCAACGCCGGCGCGACCCAGCCAGCGGTCGAGTGATTCGCCGATGATTTGGTCCGCGCGATTCATTTCCACCATCTCCGTGAATGCCCGGTTGGCTGCGACAACGTCGCCATCGGTGTCAGTGACCACGAAGGCGTCCGGGGCCTGCTCGATCACGCGCGTCATCATTTCAGCCTGGGTGGCGCTGCCTTTGTCGGTTCGCACTGCCGAGTCGCGTCTGACGCGCACCAGCAGCAGCTCGCCGCCTTCTTCGTGCATCACTGACACGGACAGAGTCATGGGGCTGTTGCGGATTTTTGCGACGGCCTGATCGGATTTGCCGCCGCCGCGTACTGTCTCCAGCAGCTTGGCGACCACACTGCGGGAGTCGGCGTCGATACAATCGACGATCTGCTTGCCGACCATGCGCCGTACCGTGTCGCCAAAGGCTTCGGCGGCAGCCGGATTGGCCTCGATGATTTTTTGCGATTTGCCATCAATGACCAGCACGCCCTCGGCGGTCAGATCGAACAGGGTGCGGTAGCGGGATTCGAGATGGCGCAGACGCAGATAGTCACGCTCCATCGTTTGCTGGGCATCGACCAGCTGCTGCTGAATTTCAGACTGGCCGCGCAGGTCGCGTCCCAGCGCAATCATGCGGCCTTTGGGGCCGACGGGAATGGCGCAGAATGAAATCGGGATGTCGGCGCCTTCTTCAGCAGGCACGTTCACTTGCCGCCAGATGGCGCGATTATCGCCACTGCTATTGAGCAGCTTGGTTACTTTGGGCCGGCTTTCTATTGTCACAACCTCTTGCCAGGTCTTCCCAACCCAGCTATGCAGTCCGCCCGTGACCGGCAGCGCGCCGGCATTTGACGACACATCCTGCACCACGCCCTGGCCATCGACGACCAGCACAAGATCTGCCGCCGCCGATAATAAGGCAGCGTTCGCTTCAGTGCTGAGCCCCGCAAGCGATTGTTTCGGAGAATCGAATGGTGTCACTGAGGATGTGCCGGCTTGTAATCTCATGAATTAAAAGGCCGGACCCGCAATAGCGGCGCGACCGGAAGAAATACTCAACGGTCACATTGTGTACGCATTCAGATAAAGTATCAAGCGGACTTACGTTGCGGGCTGTCAGTTTAATCTGACATCTTGTTGTTGCTGGATCAGTTGGATTGCCAAGCCGAGTGCTTCCTCGGCGTCCGAAGAGCAGCCATCAGCACCGATAGTGGCTGCCAGACTGGGTTCTCGCAGGAATAGCGGGCCGCCGACCATGATCGAAAGTCGGGGATTGCGGGAGGTTTTGCGGGCGGTGCGTATCGCTTTGCCCAGTTCAGGAAGTTCATTATCTGTGCTGACCGACAAAGCCAGCACATCAAACCAGTTGCCAGACAGTGAGTCTTGCAGTTCACCGGGCTTGGGTGAAGGTATCGAGAGCACAATCCAGCCTTCACGACGGAAAAATTCGGACAGCATGGACAAGCCAAAGGTATGTTGCTGGCCTGGCATGGTCGCCATCAGAATGCGACGCTCGGAATCCGGGCCGGGTCTGATCGCTTTTGCGTTCGCATGAAAAGCGGGACTAAGGTCGTAGAGTAGGGTTTGCAGCCGCCAGAGGCAGAGGGTGACTTCAGAGAACGTGCAGAGATCGGCTTCCCAAAGCTCGCCCAGATAGCGGGCGGACGGAGTGAACAAATTCAGATACACCCGATCCATCGAGATGCCTTGGCTGCACAGATCGGCCACGATGTCGGTCGCGTCCGTCATGCGGTTTTCCATCAAGGCGCGGGAAAAAGCAATGACATCCCGCGCAAGAATCTCGGGCGCATGCGGGGCCTGCAGGCGCTGGTCCTGATGCGCCATGATTAATCGCGGGATGATTTCCGCTTCTACCAGAGGCAGAAGCCGGTCTTCGCTCGCCGCCTCTTTCAGCGCCCCCGCGCTGTGGGTCGGGGCATTTTTACTGCCGCCGCCATCTGAGGCTTGGTCCATTTTAGTCTCCTGCTAGTGCACGCGGGTCTCACAGGAACGACGGGTTGTCAGCCGGGCGCTAGCGTGGATCCATCAGTAGTTCGCCCCAATATCGGGCGATTGGTGACGCTTAAGGTCGATTACCGAAGGCTTCCTTCTTTTTACTCTGCGAAAGTCTTTGTGTCAAAGAAATAGTTGAAAAATGCCTGAACGGGCAAAATATGTCAACTTAAGTTGACGTAATCAGTTATTGACAGACTCGCGGGTCACACCTACATTGCATTACAACCCCTCTTTGGGCCCCGAGCCAGACCATGCAAAATCCGACGCCTTCCGACAGCCAGATCCGGCCGCTCTATACGAGCGAAGAGCGCGCTCGCCGTGACGCGACGCCCTGGACGCTGGTGCAGGGTGTGCTGGCGCCGGTGCAGTTCCTTGTTTTTTTAGTAAGCGTCGTTCTGGTGCTGCGCTATCTGCAATCCGGTCAGGGTGAAACCGCAGCGACCGTCTCCATCGTTTTGAAGACGTTTTTGCTTTACACCATCATGATCACCGGCTGTATCTGGGAAAAGGTCGTGTTTGGCCGTTACTTGTTTGCCGCCAGCTTTTTCTGGGAAGACGTGTTCAGCATGCTGGTGCTGGCGCTGCATACCGCTTACCTTGTCGCGCTCTATACAGGCAGCTTATCGGTTCGCGAGCAGATGCTGCTGGCACTGGCCGCTTATGCTGCTTACGCGATCAATGCAACCCAATTCATCCTGAAGCTGCGCGCCGCTCGCCTGCAGTCCGCCCAACAAAACAATCAGCAGGTGGCCGCATGAACGCCGCAATTCCCATTCGACTCGATGATGGCTGTGTTGATTCGCCCGTGCTGCGAGAGCGCGGCCAGCGTGAAGTGTTTTGCGGACTAACCGGTATCATCTGGATGCATCGCAAAATTCAAGATGCATTTTTTCTCGTCGTCGGCTCTCGCACCTGTGCGCATCTGATTCAGTCTGCTGCCGGGGTGATGATTTTTGCTGAGCCGCGATTTGCGACCGCCATTATTGATGAGCGTGATCTCGCTGGCATCGCTGACGCCAACGAAGAACTCGATCGTGTCGTGCGCCGCTTGCTGGAGCGTCGCCCTGATATCAAAATGCTTTTCCTCGTCGGCTCCTGCCCGTCGGAAGTGATCAAGCTTGATCTCTCACGCGCTGCCTCGCGTCTGTCAAAAGAATTTCTGCCGAACGTACGTATCCTGAATTACTCAGGTAGCGGCATCGAAACAACCTTCACGCAGGGCGAAGATGCCTGCCTCGCGTCAATGGTGCCACTGCTGCCCGCCACCGATGCAGCGGCGCAAACTTCGCTGATGATCGTCGGATGCCTGCCCGATGTCGTTGAAGATCAGTTTGCCCGACACTTCAAAGCGATGGGTATTGATCAGGTGCAGTTTTTCCCGCCGCGTAATTCGCGTGCACTGCCCTCCATCGGTCCCAATACACATTATCTGCTGGCCCAGCCTTTTCTGACGGACACAGCGCGCGCACTGGAATTGCGCGGCGCCACCCATTTGTCAGCGCCATTCCCGTTCGGCGTCGAAGGCACCACCGAATGGCTGCGTGCAGCTGCTGATATTTTTGGTGTGAGCAGCAACGTGTTCGACCAGGTCACCGCGCCTTCGCGCGAACGCGCACAACGAGCGCTCGAGCGTCACCGTACTCAGCTGCAGGGCAAACGCATTTTCTTTTTCCCGGATTCGCAGCTCGAAATTCCGCTCGCACGTTTTCTCTCGCGTGAACTCGGCATGCAGCTCACCGAAGTCGGCACACCTTATCTGCATCGCGAACACATGAAGCGCGAACTCATGCTGTTGCCAAAAACAACCCAGCTTTCCGAAGGCCAGGATGTCGAGAAGCAGCTAGACCGCTGCCGTGCTGCCGCGCCCGACATTGTGGTCTGCGGTCTGGGTCTGGCCAATCCGCTGGAAGCCGAAGGCTTCACCACCAAATGGGCAATCGAGCTCGTGTTCTCGCCGATTCACGGCTATGAGCAGAGTGCCGACCTGGCTGAATTGTTTGCACGTCCTTTAATACGTCGCCAAAAAATCGCCACAGAGGAGCTCGCATGCAACTGACCCTCTGGACTTACGAAGGCCCGCCCCACGTGGGCGCGATGCGTATCGCAACGGCGATGGAAAAAGTGCACTACGTCTTGCATGCACCGCAGGGCGACACCTATGCCGATCTGCTGTTCACCATGATCGAGCGGCTGCCAAAGCGTCCACCCGTGACCTACACGACGTTTCAGGCGCGCGATCTTGGGTCGGACACGGCTGAACTTTTTAAAAATGCCGCGCGCGAAGCCTACGAGCGCTTCGCACCTCAAGCAATGATGGTAGGCGCTTCCTGTACTGCCGAGTTGATTCAAGATGACCCCGGCGGTCTTGCCCGAGCCTTGAATTTGCCGATACCTGTGGTGCCGCTGGAGTTGCCCTCTTATCAGAAAAAAGAGAACTGGGGCGCTGCCGAAACTTTTTATCAAATGGTGCGCCATCTCGCGAGGCCGCGCATGGCTGACAGTCAATCTGGTCAACCACCGAGCTGCAATATTCTGGGCCCGACCGCGCTCGGTTTTCGTCATCGTGATGATCTGCGCGAGATCACCGCGCTGCTCACCCGAATGGGTATCGCGATCAATGTCGTTGCACCACTTGGCGCCTCACCTGCTGATCTTGCACGACTGGCTGACGCTGATTTCAATGTCGTGCTGTATCCCGAGACCGCTATGCAAGCCGCGACCTGGATGCAAAAAAATCTCGGTCTGCCGTCCACTAAAACGATTCCCATCGGCGCACAAGCAACGCGCGAATTCATCGCTGAAGTCGCGCAATTGGCTGGCATACCGGTGGATACCGCACTGGAAGACGCCGCCTCGCGCGCACCCTGGTATGCGCGCTCGGTCGATTCAACTTATCTTACCGGCAAACGCGTGTTTGTCTTTGGTGATGCAACGCATGCGATTGCTGCTGCCCGCGTGGCCTCTGAAGAGCTGGGATTTGAAGTGGTCGGCCTTGGCACCTACAGCCGCGAATTCGCACGAGAAATTCGGGAAGCCGCGAAAAAATACGGCATCGAACCGCTGATTACCGACGATTACCTTGAAGTCGAAACCCGTGTAGCCGAACTCTCGCCCGAGCTGGTGCTGGGTACGCAAATGGAACGTCATATTGCCAAGCGACTCGGTCTGCCGTGTGCGGTGATTTCCGCGCCAGTGCACGTCCAGGATTTCCCCGCACGTTATTCGCCGCAAATGGGTTTTGAAGGTGCCAATGTGCTCTTCGACACCTGGGTCCATCCGCTGATGATGGGTCTGGAAGAGCACTTGCTCGGTATGTTCAAAGACGACTTCGAATTCCACGACGGCGCATCACCTTCGCACCTTGGCAAAGGTGGAGCACCGCGCGCGATGCCGGCGCAAGCCGATGCCGTCGTCTCACCCGAAGTTGCGCGTGACACCGACCCGGCCAATGCCGGCGAAATGCATCCGGCCTGGGCGCCCGATGCAGAAAAGGAGCTGTCGAAAATCCCGTTTTTTGTGCGAGGCAAAGCAAGACGCAATACCGAGCGCTATGCGAAAGACCATGGCGTGCCGACCATCACACTGGACACCTTATATGACGCGAAAGCCCACTATGGCCGGTAATGTCAAAACGGCTCCCCCGATGCGGGTCGTCATTGTCACGATGGATAATCATCTGGCTAGCGCCGCCGCGCGTGCGCAGAAGTTGCTGAACCAGTCCCTGCCCGGCGTGATTTTATCGGTGCATGCGGCCTCGGAGTGGGCCGGCGATGCGTCGACGCTTACCCGCTGCATTGCCGATATCGAACAGGGCGACATCATCATCGCCTCGATGCTGTTCATGGAAGATCATTTCCTGCCGGTGATGCCTGCGCTCACCGCAAGGCGTGAAAGCTGTGATGCCATGGTTTGCATCATGTCTGCCGGTGAAGTGATGAAACTTACGCGCATCGGTCGTTTCACCATGGACGGTACCACGCGCGGCCCGATGGCTTTCCTGAAAAAGCTGCGTGGCAAGACCGATGACAAGAAAAAACCGGCAGCCACCGCCGGTGCGGCGCAAATGAAAATGCTGCGCCGCTTGCCCAAGCTGCTTCGCTTCATCCCCGGCACCGCGCAAGATGTGCGTGCGTACTTTCTGACACTGCAGTACTGGCTGGCGGGCTCCGATGAAAACATCGCCAGCATGGTCCAACTGCTGGTCAACAATTTTGCCGATGGACCTCGTAAAGTCCTGCGTGGCAAGGCGCCTGCCGCAATGCCGGTCGAATATCCGGAAGTGGGTGTTTACCATCCGCGCATGAACGGCGCAGAAGTCCACAAAGGCATGACAGATCGTCTGGATCGCGTGCCGACGATTGCCGGTAGTCGCGGCACAGTCGGCTTGTTGCTGATGCGATCCTACCTGTTAGCGGGTAATGCGCGTCATTACGACGGCGTCATCGCTGCATTCGAAGCACGTGGTTTATCGGTGCGTCCTGCGTATTCCAGTGGCCTCGATGCGCGACCCGCGGTCGAGCAGTTTTTCATGAAAGACGGCCAGCCGAGTGTGGATGCAGTGGTGTCGCTGACGGGCTTTTCGCTGATCGGCGGACCGGCTTATAACGATTCCAAAGCTGCCGAAGATTTACTCGCTACGTTGGATGTGCCGTATGTCGCCGTCACCCCGGTAGAATTTCAGACGCTGGAGCTGTGGGGTGAGTCCGATCGCGGCCTGCTGCCAGTCGAAGCGACCATGATGGTCGCGCTACCCGAGCTAGATGGCTCGAGCGGCTCGCTCGTCTTTGGTGGCCGCAGCGAAGCCGGTGGCAAATCCTGCACTGGTTGCAGTCGCGCGTGCACCTTCCCGCAAGCCGAGAATGCGCAAGACATGCAAGTCTGCAGCGAGCGCGCCGACATGCTCGCTGCGCGTGTGGACAAATTGATTATCTTGCGCAGGTCGCGTCGGGCAGAGCGCAAGGTCGCCGTGGTCTTGTTCAACTTCCCACCGAATGCCGGCAGCACTGGTACTGCCGCCTTCCTCGCGGTGTTCGAATCACTCTACAACACGATGGCCGCGATGCAGCGCGCCGGTTACGCCATCGATTTGCCGGACAGCGTAGAAACCTTGCGCAACGCCATCCTGAAAGGCAACGCCGAGCATCATGGCTCGCATGCAAATGTGCACGCCAAGATCAGCGCCGACGATCATGTGCGACGTGAAAAGCACTTGCGCGAGATCGAAGCGCAGTGGGGCCCAGCGCCTGGTCGCCATCAAAGCGATGGCAGCAACATCTTTTTCCTCGGCGCGCAGTTTGGTAATGTGCTTGTTGGCATACAGCCAGCTATGGGTGTGGAAGGCGATCCGATGCGCCTGCTGTTCGATAAAGGTTTCGCGCCAACGCACGCGTTTTCTGCGTTCTACCGTTACTTGCGCGAAGATTTCGCTGCACACGCGATCCTGCACTTCGGTACCCACGGTGCGCTCGAATTCATGCCCGGCAAGCAGACCGGCATGTCCGGTGCCTGCTGGCCTGATCGCCTGATCAACGACATGCCGAACGTGTATTTATATGCGGCAAACAATCCGTCCGAGGGCACGATCGCCAAACGCCGCGCCAATGCAACGCTGGTGTCGTATCTGACGCCGCCCGTCGCCGAAGCCGGTTTGTACAAGGGGCTCAATGATCTCAAAGCTTCACTGACACGCTGGCGTGGCCTGGATCCGCAAGAAACACAAGAGCTCACGGATCTCGCGGTGCTGTTGCAGACACAGGCGGTCGAGCTCGAGCTGGCCAGCGCCGAGCCGGTGTGGGATGCTGACAGTGGCGAGCAGATTGCCGCCTTAAGTGACGCCGTACTGGAACTGGAATACACCCTGATACCGCATGGCCTACATGTGGTCGGCAAAGCACCGACGCTCGAAGAGCGTGCCGACATGCTGATGGCGATTGCCGAATCCGCTCATGAAGCTGAACCGACACCGGCACTGCGCGTGGCGATTGAAGCCATGCTTACAGGTACTGCGCAACCTGTGCCACTGACAGAAGATCATCAGCAGTTGCTCGATAAGCTCGCCACCGCTAGTGGACTAATGGGCGAGATCCACGAGATCGATGGCTTGCTCGGCGCGTTGGATGGCCGCTATGTCCGACCCGCTCCCGGCGGCGACTTGCTGCGCACGCCAGAGATTCTGCCCGCCGGCCGTAATCTGCACGGCTTCGATCCTTTCCGTCTGCCGAGTGCGTATGCGGTCAAGGACGGCGCACGTCAGGCCGAGCGTTTGCTTGAGCGTCATTACGCCGACACCGGCAGCTTCCCCGAGTCGATCGCGATGGTGTTGTGGGGCACCGACAATCTCAAGAGCGAAGGCGGCCCGATCGCTCAGGCACTGGCCCTGATGGGTGCCAAGCCACGCTTTGACAACTATGGCCGTCTGGCCGGCGCGCAGCTGATCTCGCTGGAAGACTTGGGTCGCCCGCGGGTCGACGTGATGATCACGCTCTCCGGCATCTTCCGCGACCTCTTGCCTTTGCAAATCAAATTGCTGGCAGAAGCCGCGCTGCTCGCAGCCAAGGCCGAGGAGCCTGAAGCACAAAATTTCATCCGTAAACATGCGCGAGCCTACCAGCTCGAACATGCCTGCAACATCGAGACCGCTTCGCTGCGTGTGTTCGGTAATGCCGAAGGTGCGTATGGCGCCAACGTCAACCATCTGATCGACTGCAGCCGCTGGGAAGATGAGGACGAGCTGGCCGAAACCTATACCTGCCGCAAGGGTTTTGCGTATGGCGTCACCGGTCGTCCGGTCGCGCAACCGCAATTATTAAAGAGCGTGCTGGCCGGCATTGAGCTCGCTTATCAAAATCTGGATTCGGTCGAAGTCGGTGTCACCACGGTGGATACCTATTTCGATACGCTGGGCGGCATCAGCCGAGCGGTCAAG
Source organism: uncultured Bifidobacterium sp. (assembly GCA_964639465.1). Taxonomy (GTDB): domain Bacteria; phylum Pseudomonadota; class Gammaproteobacteria; order Burkholderiales; family Burkholderiaceae_D; genus Pernthalerella. The sequence continues at coordinate 60,724 of CAZXDB010000001.1, forward strand.
CGCGCCAAGGGAGCGGATGCCGCGATGGCACCGGTGTACATCGGTGACCAGACCCGCGGCGGCGGCACGGTGCGAACGCTCAGTGAGCAGGTCGCACTCGAGACACGCACCCGTATGCTCAATCCGAAATGGTACGAAGGCATGCTCGCGCACGGCTATGAAGGCGTGCATCAGATCGAACTGCATCTGACCAACACCATGGGCTGGTCGGCAACCACAGGCCAGGTGCAGCCTTGGGTGTATCAGCAACTCACACAGACTTTCCTGCTTGACCCCGAGATGCGCGAACGACTCGCGCGTCTCAATCCATCGGCTTCAGCTCGCGTAGCGAGCCGTCTGATGGAAGCGTATGAACGCCAGTACTGGACACCGGACCAAGACACGCTCGACGCGATGCGTCGTGCAGGCGAAGAACTGGAAGACCGGCTTGAAGGTATCACCGAAGGAGAAAACCAATGAATGTAGCGACAGTACCGGTTTCGGAAATCCGGCGCGGCCGCGCCGATGGCGAAGGCAGCGTCCAGGTACAACTCGATCCGAGCGTCAAGATCGGCAATGCCAAAGTCTTCGCCATTTACGGCAAGGGCGGTATCGGCAAGAGCACGACCTCATCGAACCTGTCGGTGGCGTTTTCAAAACTCGGCAAGCGCGTGCTGCAAATCGGTTGCGATCCCAAGCATGACTCAACCTTTACGCTGACCAAAAAGCTGGTGCCGACCGTCATTGATATTCTCGAGACAGTAGATTTTCATAGCGAAGAGCTGCGGGTCGAAGATTTTGTGTTCGAAGGTTACAACGGCGTGATGTGTGTTGAAGCCGGCGGCCCACCGGCCGGCACCGGCTGTGGTGGCTATGTTGTCGGACAGACCGTGAAGCTGCTGAAAGAACATCATCTGCTGGATGAAACTGATGTGGTGATTTTCGATGTGCTGGGTGATGTGGTGTGCGGCGGTTTTGCCGCGCCACTGCAGCATGCGGATCGCGCACTCATCGTCACCGCCAATGACTTTGATTCCATCTTTGCGATGAATCGCATCGTGCAGGCGATTGCAGCGAAATCAAAAAATTACAACGTGCGTCTGGGCGGCGTGATTGCCAACCGTTCCGATGCCACAGACCAGATTGACAAGTTTAATGATCGGGTCGGACTCAAGACGATGGCACGTATTCCATCCCTTGATGTGATTCGACAGAGCCGTCTGAAGAAGGCAACGTTGTTTGAGATGGATGATTCGCCCGAGCTTTTGGCTGTGCAGCAGGAATATATGCGGCTGGCAGCGTCACTGTGGGCAGGTACGGATCCGCTTTTGTGTGAAGCCATGAAAGACCGCGATATTTTTGATTTGCTCGGATTCGATTAAGCGCAGCATATTTTTGATTTGCCAATGTTCGATTAGGGGCAGCAGGTCGTAAAGGGGAAGACAATGGGAACGACCAGTTACGAAGAAAAACGTGAACAGCTCGAAGAGTATTTCGACCGGACTGCGGCCGAGCAGTGGGCCAAACTGACGTCGGATGAACCGGTGTCGGGCATACGTAAAACCGTACGGGCAGGGCGCGAGCGCATGCGTCAGACACTGCTGGAATGGTTGCCGCTTGATTTGCATGGTCGCCGTATTCTGGATGCCGGTTGTGGCACCGGTACGTTGGCCGTCGATCTGGCGCGCCGTGGCGCCCATGTGGTTGCGATTGATCTCTCGCCCACACTGGTGGACTTGGCCCGCAAACGAGTACCGGATGACCTCGGCGAAGGCAAGGTCGAGTTCGTCTCCGGCGATATGCTGTCAACATCGTATGGCGATTTCGATCACGTCGTTGCCATGGATTCGATGATTCATTATGAAAAGCATGACATGGTGCAGGTATTGTCCGGTCTGGCGCAACGGACCAGACGGTCTTTGCTGTTCACTTTTGCGCCGAGTAATCCCATCCTGGCAACGATGATTCGCGTCGGACGGATTTTCCCGCGCAGTGATCGCGCACCATTCATTGAGCCTATCGCCGAAGCGTCCCTGCGCGGTGCGATTGGTGAATGCGAAGCGCTCGAAAAATGGCAGATCGGTAACACCGAAAAAATTTCCAGCGGATTTTACACTTCGCAGGCAATGGAAATTCTAAAGCGATGAATAACACGGTGATCGAAGCGACGCTGGTCCTGTTTTGGCTCACTTATCTGGGCCTGCACGTGTGGCTGCTGCGCGCTGATCCCGTGGAAGAAATACCAGTGATTCATGAGGCAAAGGGGTAAGTACTATGCAAGCTGCCATCAGCGAAATAAATTCAGTCGAAGACGCCGCAAAGAAAGCGGTGACTAACACCATTTTCTCGCCACGTTTTTACACAACGGATTATGAGGCGATGAATCGCATCAGCGTCGAGCCCGTACGGGCTGACTGGGATGCGATGATGGCTGAATATGAGGGGGACAACAATCACGATCATTTTCAGCGCGATGCCAACTTTGCTGAGGAAGCGCGTGAGTTAGCGCACAAAATGTCGCCGGAATTGCGACAGGAATTTCTGGATTTTCTGGTCAGCTCGCTGACCTCGGAATTTTCAGGATGTGTGCTCTACAACGAGATCAAGCGCAATGTTAGTAATCCGGACATCAAGAAGTTGATGGAGTACATGGCGCGTGACGAGTCACGTCACGCTGGCTTCATCAATTCATCACTGAAGGATTATGGCCTGGGTATCGATCTGGGTAATCTCAAGCGCAGCAAGAGCTATACCTACTTTAAGCCGAAATATATTTTTTATGCGACCTACCTGTCCGAGAAGATCGGTTACGCGCGTTACATCAAGATTTTCCGTCAGCTGGAAAAGCACCCGGACAAGCGCTTTCATCCGATCTTTCGCTGGTTTCAGCGCTGGTGCAATGATGAGTTCCGTCACGGCGAATCGTTTGCGTTGATCATGCGCGCCAACCCCAAGCTACTACAGGGCGGCAATGTCTTGTGGATACGCTTCTTCCTGCTCGCAGTTTACGCCACCATGTATGTGCGCGATCACACCCGACCAGAGCTCAAGCAGGCGATGGGTCTGGAGCCAACCGAATATGACTTCGATGTCTTCCGCATCACCAATGAAATCACCAAGCAGGTATTTCCGGTTCTGCTCGATATCGATCATCCGGCCTTCCATCCCAACCTGGATCGTCTCTACCGTTGCGCGATGCGCGCCGATGCCGGCAAGTCCGAGGGCGGTATCGTTGGCAACCTGAAAAAGGCGCTCTGGAGCGTGGCCGGTGCGGCGGTTTTTGCGCGGATGTATTTTATTCCGGTTAAATCCAATGTCCTGCCGAAGTCGGCCCGGCTTGCGCCGAGCTGGTGATGCCCGAGTGAACGATTGATGTCACAGTATCTGTATCCGGCCTTGTTTACGCTGTTCATCTGGTGGTTTTCCACCGGCGTGATCATGTATCTGGGCCGGCTGCCGCGCTGGACATTCAAATGGACCTTCCTGAAGTTCACGCTCTTGCTGGGGTTTGCGTTGGTGGGCTTGTCGATTTCGGCAACGCACACCACCGTTGCTTCGGCCTACTGCGCATTCACCTGCGCCGTGCTGGTCTGGAGCTGGCAGGAAATTGCGTTCCTGCTCGGTTATGTGACTGGCGCTCGGCGTAGCGAATGTCCGCCGGACAGCCGTGGCTGGCAGCGCGTGCGTCACGCCACCGAAGCTATCCTTCATCATGAGATGGCGCTGGTGCTGCTCGCACTGATGGTGTTTGCCGTCAGTTGGGACAAACCCAACCAGACCGGCTGGTGGACGTATCTGGTGCTGTGGTCGATGCGCCTGTCGGCCAAGCTCAACCTCTTTCTCGGCGTGCGCAATTTGTCAGAGAATTTTCTGCCCGCGCATCTCGCGTATTTGCAAAGCTATTTCACGCGCCGCTCGTGGAACTGGCTGATGCCGGTATCCGTCACCGCAGCAACGGCTGTGCTTGTGCCACTGTGGATGGCGGTGTCGGTGGAGCCGCAGGATGCGTTCGCCGCGACCAGCCTCTGTCTGGTGGCCGGCTTACTTACGCTCGCCGTCATTGAGCATTTGTTCATGGTCCTGCCGTTGCCAACGGCATGGATGTGGAAGTGGGGCATGCGCGAGGAGATTTGATTTTTTTGGAGACTCTTAAAGCTCCTCGCTGCAAACCGCTGCTGCTTTATCCCAGCTCTTCTTCCATATAAGCCTTTACCACGTCATCAAAGCTGGCGTCATGCACGAAGCCCATTTTCTCTGCGCGGGTGGTGACGAAATCACCCGGCCAGGTGCGTACCAATTTCATGATTGCCGGATCCTCTTTCCATTCCACCCGCTTCATCGTCTCGGCGCCGGCTACGCGGCCCATCGCCGCGACCATCTCGCCGACCGTGGTGGTGAGGCCCGGCAAATTCACCGCACCGGCGCTGCCAAACGCCGCGCTGTCGAGTTCATGCGCGTGAATCAGATTGTGTACAGTGCTGCGCGGCGACAATGCCCAGACCTTGGTGTCCGGCGGCACCGGGCAGACCGACACCACACCATTCAAGGGTTCCCGGATGATGCCGCTCGCAAAACTCGATGCGGCCTTGTTGGCTTTGCCGGGTCGCACGGTCACCGTGGGCAGGCGCAACGAGCGGCCATCAACAAAGCCTTTGCGGCTGTAATCGGTCACCATCAGTTCGCACATGGCCTTCTGCGCACCATACGACCCTTGCGGTGTCGCCGGTGTGGTGTCGAGTACCTTGGGTGGCAGATCGCCACCGAACACGGCCACTGAGCTGGTGAATACGAGTCGAGGACGGTTGCCATTCTTTCGGGCTTGCTCCAGCAAGATACGGGTCGCATCGAGGTTGATACGCATGCCCAGATCAAAATCGCTTTCGGCTTCGCCACTGACCACGGCTGCCAGATGAAAGACCGACTGCACCGAGGGTGTCAGCGCTTTGGCAATGACGGCGGCATCCGCGGCATCGCCGGTCATGATCGCGATACGCGGATCATCGAAGCCCTGCGCTGCAACCTGATCGAGCAGCGTGATGCGAGAGATTTTTTCTGCCTGTCCCGAAGGCCCGGCCAGCGTGCCGCGTGCGAGCAGCTGTCGCGCCAGTTTCGAACCCAAAAAACCCGCGCCACCCGTGATCAGGACTTCCATAGTTGTCTCCGTTTTTATGATTGAAATCCGCAAAAGGATAAGGGCAGGGCTTGTATCATGGCAACTTAATTTCACCTCTGCCGAGCCTGCGCCATGCCGAAATTCGCTGCCAATCTGAGTTTCTTGTTTAATGAAGTACCTTTCATGGAGCGCTTTGCTGCCGCAGCAGCGGCAGGATTCCGCGGGGTTGAATATTTGTTTCCCTACGACGAAGACAAAGACACGATTGCACGGGCTCTACGCGAAAACGGTCTGGAAAACGTACTGTTCAATTTGCCGCCCGGTGACTGGGCAGCTGGCGAGCGCGGACTTGGCGCGCTGCCCGGACGTGAACAGGATTTTCGCGACGGTGTGTCGCGGGCCCTGGACTATGCGCTGGCCGCCGGTACGAAGCGCTTGCATGCGCTGGCTGGCATCGTGCCTGCCGACGCCGATCGGGATCGTTGCCGCAAGACCTTCATTGCCAACCTGCGTTATGCGTGTGAACAGCTCGCACCGCATGGCATTACGCTTTTAATTGAGCCGATTAATACGCGCGACATGCCGGGTTATTTCCTGAATTATCAAAAGGACGCACATGCGCTGCTGGCCGAGGTGGGTGCGCCCAACCTGAAAGTGCAGATGGATTTTTATCACGCGCAAATCATGGAGGGCGACATCACCAGTACCTTCCGCCGCTACCTGTCAGATGTCGGTCATGTGCAGATCGCCAGCGTGCCCGAGCGGCATGAGCCCGATCTGGGCGAGCTCAACTACCCGTGGCTGTTCGCGATGATGGATGAGGCAGGCTATGGTGGTTGGGTCGGTTGCGAGTATCGACCGCGTAACGGCACGGTGGCCGGTCTGGAGTGGTTAACGTCAATTCAGCCCTCTTGATGGCGTTTAAGTGCCGCTTCAAGCATTTCCGCGATTTCAAAGTCCCTCGCATTGTTTGCCTGATCGATCAGCACCTGCGATAAGCCTGCCTTCGGACTCGCACCATGCTTGAGCAGTAACCTTTCAGGCGTCGACCCAGCCCGGCTGGTCTGAGATCGTCGGCCATTTTGGGCGCATTGAGTACCAGCGGTGCCTGTAGATCTCCTCCCTGCAAGCGCATACCGTCCCCGCGACGACTCCCGGCCAGATAAAACAATCGCATCGGATCAACAGGTATCGCGTGTTTCCCACAGTGACTGATACACGCCGCGGCTGACGCAAGGGCGGCGTGGTAATGAGAAGCCAGGATCTGCTTCGAGCCCGAGTGCAGAATAACGTAAGCTGAATTCCACAAAGCGCTATTCGGCAGGATTGCTTCGGTCAGCACGCCAGCCTCGCAGCTCATTCATCGCATTCCTCGTAGACGTGTTATTTTCTTGAGGCGGGCATGAAAAATCAGTGTCTAAAAGAAAGCCGCTCATGGCGGCTTTCTTTTAGTGCTTTAATGACATAGATTTCAAAGTTGTTTTGCGATCTCTTTGGCTGTCTCAGAACGGAATACTTTGCCCAGCCGTTTTCTCTCCCGGTGTTCTTTCATAGCGCGGTGTAGCGTGCACATCCAGTGCCGTGCGAAATTCTGAGGGACGATGAAGCAGGCGCAGTTCGTCACCGACAATCTCGGTGGTGTGGCGTTCAATGCCATCCTTGCCCGTCCATTTGCGCGTTTGCAAATGGCCTTCGACATACACCAGCGCCCCTTTTTTCAAATGCTGGCCAGCCATCTCCGCCAGCCGTTTGTAAAGTACAACACGATGCCATTCTGTTGCATCCCGCCGGGCACTGGTTGATTTGTTTTTCCATCCTTCGCTGGTGGCTATCGACAAGTGCGCGACCGGCTCACCGCTGTTCATCGTGCGCACATCGGGGTCGTGGCCAAGATGACCAATCAGTAAGGCTTTGTTCAACGTTCCAGTCATGGTGAGATCCTTGGTTTTGTTCAGTGTGTGTGTTTTTAAGCGTGCATAACCTGCACGTTGTGTACGAACAGTCTGGCTCACGTGACAATTGTGATTTCGGCTTGGATACGCCAAGGCATCACATAGTCAACTAGCCACAAGATTTCAGAATGCGTATGGATCAAAAGGTTTCCGCAAGCGCCACGGAGAAGTCAGATTTCTAGTGGTTTTGACAGACGAAAGGTTGAAAGACGCAGGAAAGAGTCAAGAAGTGGCCACTAAATAGTCTGAACGAAGCCGGTCCGAATGCTAATCTGGAGCAACATCGAACCGGGATATGAA
>CAZXDB010000001.1:68167-104210 GCA_964639465.1 uncultured Bifidobacterium sp.
CTGAACGAAGCCGGTCCGAATGCTAATCTGGAGCAACATCGAACCGGGATATGAAGACTAGCAGCTGGGGCGTAGGCACGCAGTCGCCGATATGAATTTTATTATCATGAATGACTAAGCTAAATCACTAGGCTACTTCGACATCATCGACTTGAGAGCGGCGTCTTTCAAAATGTAATGATGAAACAACGCCGCCGCCGCATGGACGCCTGCCAGCCACATCAACACATCGGCGAGTACTGGATGAAGGTCAAGCAGTAGCTCACCCGCATTCACCATCGCTGCGAATGGAGCGATGATCGTCGTGTCACCAATGAGATTTAATGCATCGTCATTGAGCCAAACACCGAACACTGCCGTTAAAGGAACGGCAAGCAACAAAAAATACAGTGCAACTTGAAGCGTTTTGGCGCTAATGGACATGATGGTCGACATCGGGATGTGCAAGCGCGGTTGCCCAAAAAGTATCCAGACAATGCGAAAAATACTTAAACCAAATACGATGAGTCCTAATGTTTCATGGATCTGCACGCTCCAGTCACCGCCCAAATTTTCCGCTTCATCAAGATCCTCCGGGCCAAGGATGAAAGTCGTCACTACAAGCAGTGCGGTCAGCCAGTGAACCCAGCGAGTTACAGCGTTGTAGGAGGTTTTCATACGTTGCAAAAGTTGGGGAGCTGAATGCTTCAAGATATGCTAAAGCCAGCACTACTCCTTAATTTGCACCAAGCTATGCTGTCGCTGTCGATGATTTTCAGCAGCATCACGCCCAACCCCATCACAACAAATCAATATCAGTCCGGCATTGCAGAACGGTGGAAGCTAATGATGCGCCAATGATCGTCACGCAAGGCCACCGCGACACTTAATCGACCTATCCCTTCGACCGACTCACCGTTAAGCGTCATTTGCCACTTGTCGTAACCGGTGATCACAGCGCTGTCCGGCGGCAGCTCGCTGACGGTGACCGACCCAAGCGCTGCCTTGAGTGGCGCATATCTCTTGAGCACTAGATCGAAGTATTGTCTGATGCCTTCAGATGAGCTGACCAATGTCTGCGTGCTTGTGCCAAAGAAGCTTGCGTCACGGGCAAAAATTGCGACAATCGCCTCAAGGTCATGGCGATTAACTGCGTCAATCCACGCATGAAGCGCACTTAGTGCGCCGTTTTCATGCCGAGCTGTAGGAGTAGATTTTGGGTGAGAGAAAGACATGAATTTATTTATTTTTATGTAGTGGCTCGCATTGACCATACATTGAAACGTATGGTCTCACTCCTCTGACAGAGTATGAAACGAATTGTGACATTTTCAGGTAGATACTCAGTCACCAGCTGATTGCCGATTTTTCAAGAGGCAAACACATAACTGCTGAGAGTTTTTTTGACTCAGAAGACGGCCTTGCCTGCGCCTGCCTTTTACCTTACGTTTTGGCGCCACATCCCTTTCAATTATTTCGCAGTTATCGATACTCCCCTCGTACGAAAAATCACGCCACCCGTCGCGCTCTGGCTCGCCCACATACACCGTGACTTTCTGAGAATGCATTATCCGGTGTTCGATTTTATTCGTAATGGTAGCGGCACGCGATGATTACGATCTGGTCTTTCTCGATCGCATAAACTAAGCGATGTGTTTCATCTATACGCCGTGACCAAAACCCTGACAGGTTTTCTCGTAAAGGCTCAGGCTTACCAATGCCGACCTCGGGATCACGCATCACTTCCTTTACAAGCAAGTTAATCCGCTTAAGTGTTTTTTTATCCTGGCTTTGCCAGTAAACATAGTCTTCCGAGGCTGAGTTGGTCCAGACCAGCTTACTCCGCATCGACCAGTCTCTTGATTTTGGTCTGTCCTTTGCGGTATTGGGCAATGGATTTTTCCAGACGCTTGGCATTTGCGGGACTCTTCATCAGGTGTAGTGTTTCCATCAAGCTGTTGAACGTGTCCAGCGACATCACCACAGCGTCCTGAGCATCGCGTCTGGCGATCACGGTAAAGTCAGCGTCTTCAACGACTTGATCAATAACTTGCTTGAATTGGTTTCTTGCATCAGAAAAGTTGATTACTCGCATAGAGCCTCCGGGCGAACTTGTTCAATAAATTGTACAAGTATACGGATTGCGAACCAAGCGAACAAGGGATCAATAAAAACCCCCGGAGGCGGTTCTTGTGCCTCTTGGCGGCCCGGGGCGGAATCGAAACACCGACACAAAAATTTTCAATCCGTCGCCCTGACACCCTAGTCAATAACACCCAACAAAAACTCCACCCGGGCACCATGATTTCCAAAATCAATACGCCACAGCGCATCACAAGCCGGACTTTCAGAGTTACACTTCTGGGAATAAGTGTCGGAATAGTCTGACAACGTCAGATGTAAACTGATTCAAAATGCTGGGCGTCATGGCGACCCGGTAAAACAATGGCAACAGGCAGCACGGGCTGCGATTTTGGGGAAATACCTTGCAAGAGTTCTTCTCAGGCACGCTGCTGATCGACATCGTGATCTCGGTGACCTTGGTCGAATGGGGCCTGCTGTCCTGGGTGCATCGTCGTACTGGCCGCGGCATACCCATGTCGGAGCTGCGGGGCACGTTGCTGGCGGGCCTTTACCTCATGCTGGCATTGCGTGCGTCAATGATGGCTGCCCCTTGGTATGTGGTGGCTTTGCTGTTGCTGGCAGCTGGCCTTTCCCATGCGGCTGACTTGTGGCGGCGCTGGAACGCCTGAATACCTTTCGGAGAACATTTTCATGGGGCTTAGTTTTCCTTTTTCAGCCATCGTCGGGCAGGACGAGATGAAGCACGCGATTCTTGTGGCGGCCGTCGATCCTGGCGTGGGCGGTGTTCTGGTGTTTGGCGACCGTGGCACGGGCAAGTCCACGGCGGTTCGTGCGCTGGCCGCCTTGCTACCGAAAATGCGTGCCATGGCGAGTTGCCCTTACGGCTGCGATCCTGAGCCCGACACACCTTCATGCGAGCAGTGCGCGCCGCTCAAGGCCGAGGGGCACACAAAAAGTGTTCTTAGAACAGTGCCCGTGGTCGATCTGCCTTTGGGCGCAACAGAAGATCGCGTGGTCGGCGCGCTGGATCTGGAGCGCGCGTTATCGCAAGGTATCAAGGCCTTCGAGCCGGGTTTGCTCGCACGTGCCAATCGCGGTTTTCTGTATATCGATGAAGTAAATTTGCTGGAAGACCATCTGGTCGATTTGCTGATCGATGTCGCGGCGTCTGGCGAGAATATGGTGGAACGTGAGGGTTTGTCGATCCGGCATCCGGCGCGTTTTGTGCTCGTGGGCAGCGGCAATCCGGAAGAGGGCGAGTTGCGTCCGCAACTGCTGGATCGTTTCGGTCTGGCAGTGGACGTCAGCACGCCGACAGATTTGAAAATGCGCATCGAAGTCGTACGACGACGCGATGCGTATGAGCGTGCGCCCGAGGCCTTCATTGAGACCTGGCGCAAGGAAGATGAAAAAATTCGTAAGCGCATCGTCGCGGCCCGTAAAAAACTGCCGGACGTGGAGGTGCCCGATCACGCACTCACGCGCGCAGCGCAACTATGTATGGCATTGGGCACCGATGGTCTGCGGGGCGAACTCGCGCTCATGCGCGCGTCGCGCGCGCTGGCTGCTTTTGAAGGACACAATGTTGTCAATGACTCGCATCTCAAACGCATGGCGGCACCGGCATTGCGACATCGACTGCGACGCAATCCTCTCGACGATGCGGGTTCAGGTACGCGCGTTGCCCGCGCGGTTGACGAAGTCTTTGCCTGATCCATGCCAGCCTTGGACGTGCGTCCGCAGGCATGGACCCGTACGCGAGTCTGCCTCATCAGCCCGCGTCACGAGTCTCTATGCATGAGTTCTCACGTATGAATCAGCCCGCCGATCAGTCATCCGATGAAGTTCAGGACCGCCTCTGGCAGCAGGCGGTGCAGGTGGCCGTATTGCTGGCGATTGATCCTGATGCACTGGGCGGCGTACGTATTCGCGCAGCCGCCGGTCCGGTACGCGATGCTTGGCTGAATTTGCTGCGCTCGCTCATGAGTCCGTCGCGCTGGGTGCGCATGCCGGTGTCTATTACGGATGAACGCTTGCTGGGTGGTCTCGATTTATCCGCAACGCTGGCCAGCGGTCGACCGGTTTTGCAGCACGGGCTTTTGGTCGAGGCCGATGGCGGCACACTAATACTCACGATGGCCGAGCGTTTACCCCCATCGACCGCCGCCCGACTGACGCAAGTGATGGATGAGGGCGCTGTGGTGCTCGAACGCGACGGACTGGCCGAGCGCCGCCCGACACGTTTTGCGGTGGTGGCACTGGATGAGGGCTTGTCGGAAGAAGAAGCGCTTTCACCCGCCCTGCGTGACCGGCTGGCTTTCGAACTGGATCTGCGTCCGATTTCGCCGCGCAGAATCGGTGACGCCGACATGCAGCAAATGATAGCCGGTAGCATTGAAGATATTGTCGCTGCGCGCGCAAGATGTTCCGACATTGCGGTGCCCGAGGCAGTGATGATGGTCCTCTGTGGCACTGCGCTCGCGCTGGGTGTTGATTCGATGCGCGCATCCATCAAGGCCGTCGCCGTTGCGCGCGCGAGTGCGGCGCTCGATGGCAATGACGCGGTCACGGATGACGATGCGCGTATGGCAGCCGCACTGGTTCTCGCACCGCGTGCGACACGTATGCCGCCCTCGTCCGAGCAGGAACCCGAGGAGGACGTCGAAGAGCAATCCGAGCAGCAGCAGGCTGATGCACTGCCACCTGATTCTCAGGATGATCAGCAGGATCGCGACACACCACCGCCCGATCCGGCTGAAAACAAACCGATGGAAGATCGTGTGCTCGATGCGGCCAAAGCAGCGATTCCTGCTGGCTTGTTGTCGCAGCTGCTCGCGGGCAGTCTGCAACAGCGCGCTACTGCCGGCAAATCCGGCGCCACCGTCAAAGGCGGACAGCGCGGGCGACCCGCAGGTTCACGGCGCGCTCAACCGGTGCATGGCAGCCGGCTGCATCTGATCGATACCCTGCGAGCCGCGGCGCCGTGGCAAAAAATACGCAAAGCGATGTTGAGCGGCGATGCGCTGCAGCGCGTTCAGGTGCGCTCCGAAGATTTTCATATCGCACGCATCAAACAAAAAACCGCAACCACCACGCTATTCGTAGTCGATGCTTCCGGTTCATCGGCTTTGCATCGGCTGGCCGAAGCCAAGGGAGCGGTTGAATTGCTGCTCGCTGATTGTTACGTCCGGCGCGACCAGGTGGCGCTCATTGCATTTCGCGGCAAGGTCGCCGAATTACTGTTGCCACCCACGCGCTCACTGGTGCGTGCCAAGCGCAGTTTGTCGGGTTTGCCGGGCGGGGGCGGAACGCCGCTGGCCACCGCGATCGATACGGCGGCCAGTGTCGCTGAAGGTCTGCGTCGTCGCGGGCAATCACCGGTCGTGGTTTTGCTGACTGACGGGCGCGCCAATGTTGCGCGCGACGGCACCGGTGGACGCGAGCGTGCGCAGTCCGAGGCAACGCAGGCGGCACGACAGCTCTCCGCGTTGCAAGTCCCTTTGCTTTTCATCGACACATCGCCCAAGCCTCAGCCGGAAGCTGCGCAGCTCGCCGGTGCCATGCGCGCACGATATCTTCCGTTGCCTCACGCAGGCGCAGCGGCGGTCTCCCTGGCGGTGCGCGCTGCCACCCAAGACGGAGCGCGCTAGGTTGAGCGACTGGCTTCAATGGGATATCGACGGGCGTGACTGGCCCAACCGCAGTGCCAGTCGTTTTGTGACGGCGGCCGGCTTGCGCTGGCATGTGCAGCAATTCGGCCCTGCGCCGCAAGACGCACCCGTGATCGTGCTATTGCATGGTACCGGTTCATCATCGCACTCATGGCGCGATGTCGCACCTTTGCTCGCGTTACGTCACAGCGTGATCGTGATGGACTTGCCGGGTCATGCTTTCACCACGATGCCACCGAATGCAGCGCAGTCACTGGCGGGCATGGCGCAAAACGTCACTGCCTTGCTGCGTGAGATGAACATTGCACCCACCGTCATCGTCGGACATTCCGCCGGCGCGGCAGTCGCAGCACGAATGATTCTGGATAAGGCGATTACACCCGCGGCGCTGGTCAGCCTGAATGGCGCGTTCATCGCGTTCGGTGGTCTGGCCGGACAATTTTTTTCGCCAGTTGCGCGTTTGCTGGCAGCGGGTTCGCTTGCCTCACGCTTCTTCGCATGGCAGGCGACCGATCCGGCGGTCGTGCAAAAGCTCGTTCGTAGCACCGGCTCACTGCTCGACAGCGCGGGCATGAGTTTGTATGCGCGTCTTGTGCAAAGTCCCGGTCATGTGTCGGCAGCGTTAGCAATGATGGCGCACTGGGATCTGGAATCATTGGAACGGGAATTACCCCGACTAACACTGCCCGTGTGGATGGTGGCAGCAGAAAATGATGCGACCGTGCCGGCATCACAGGCGGCGCAAGTCGCGCGCTGCCTGCCGCACGCTCGTCAGGTGCTCTGGCCGATGCTCGGGCACCTGGCGCACGAAGAAAGTCCGGCGCAGTGTGCCGCTTTGCTGACGAGTGTCGTCGAGGAAGTTTCGCGGCATTGATTTGCTCTTAAATCTTTCGCAGCAAAAATCCTCCGATGGCGACCGGTCCTTCATTCGGACTTTGTAATTGAAAAGTCCCGCCCATTTCCGCCGGTCCCTGGCCGCTGCCACCGGACGCCACCGGTCCGAAAAAGCGCGCACCAATACCGCCGCTGAAGGAAGCGTTACTCGCTGCCCCTGAAAAATAAGAGGCGAACCTGGCGCTGTCGATCGTGGTGGTAGCGGTTAGCGCCAGCGGCAGCGGATCGAGTGTGCCTTCATCGATACGTGTGCGGCTGAACGTGAGCACCACCGTGCGTTTGGCAAAATCAACTTCGGCTTCGACATCGCCATAAATCGGATAAGAATCTTCGCTTTGCACATAACTGAACCAGCCATGCAGCCGGCCGCGATAACGCGCCACGCCGGTCGTTGGTATCTGCGCAGCGGCCGTCACGGTACCGAAAGCCACCAGACCACGTCGCATCTTGTTGTGTTCGCTGTTGCCGCCCCATTCGGTGATGAGGACCGTGTCCTGCGTGATCCAGGCGCCCAGATTCGCATGTGCGTAGGACCAGTGATGGTAATCGCGATAACCTTTGAAGCCGGGGTAGGGCACCCCCGGACCCTCCGAACCCGGTAGTAAGACGGCTTGACCATTCGCGTCAACGCCCGAGCCTGCCTGAGTCGCGCCATCCGCATGCAGCCGCGAGGCCCACGCGTTATCCGGAATATCCCCGCCGCTGCGCCAGTTACCGAGCTGCGCTGTCAGGCCGGTGGTTTCCACGGTGGGACATCCCGGATTGTCTGTCGGGCAGCGCACCGGCTCCGTGCGTGGAAAGTAAATATTGTTCGCGTAATGCGCCTGGGTGCCAGCCGCCCCCTTTTTTGCGAAGTCAAAAAAATTTAGATCCGTGAAAGAAGGCAGCGGCTCCAACCGGGCCAGTCCCGCTTGGTCGAGCTGCACCCGGCCCTGTGTCGGCGAGAAGGTCTCGATGATCAGCGGCCGTTCGGTTTTGCCGTCCCATGACAATCCCAGTTTCGACAACAGCAAGCTCACCGTCGCCAGCCTTCCATCGGCTGCTTTGCTGATGCGAACGTCTGCGATACCGCCAGTGGCGGGTCGCAGTCCGTGGGCCAGTGTGGGCGCCGGGTTGGGTGTCAGTAAATCATTGGTCGAAATCCCATAAACCTGCACGCCTGAGGCGGTGACTGAGATGCCGTGGTCCGTATGCAAAATGAGGTCACCTGTGCAGGCCATGTCGTCGGTCGGGCAGACCATTGCGCTGGTGCTCCCTTGCTGTGGCAGGAGCACCGTGTCAGCGGGCCCGCCGTCCCCGTCACCGCCACCGCCACCGCCGCAGCCGCTCAATGACCCTAACAACGCAAACAGCACCGCGCAGGCGCTGCGTTTTCCTACAAAACTCATGATGACTCCCCTTGTTTTCCCTGGTGACGCCCGCGCCGGCCGGTCACTGATCACGGTGGCTGTGGACAAACCAGAACATAGGAGGAGAGCGCATTTGCCCTGTTGAGCCCCGACAAGCTGTTCGGGCGCGCGGGCTGCTCCGCCAGCAAAAGCTTACGAATGGACAAGCGTTGCCCGCGGAAGGCGGCTAAATGTCTCGCTGGATGAGGTGAATTGGCTGAATGAGTTGAGTAGGGCTCAGAAACCGGTACAGCCCTGGGTGTCAATTAAACTTGACATATATAGTTGACAGGCATACCTTACATTCAAAGGGGGCAGACCGAGCCCACAGGAGACAGCATGGATAATTCCGACCGCATTGAATCGGCTCTGCAAGCCGCGATCCTCGCCCAGGAAGGGCCCGACGGACCGCCGCGCCTGGCGGCGGCTATTCGCCATTCGGTGTTTCCAGGGGGGGCGCGCATTCGTCCGCACCTGACCCTGGCCGTGGCGCAGGCCTGTGGCGCCGACGATATCGGGCTGGCTGCGGCTGCCGGCGCGGCTATCGAGCTGATGCATTGCGCATCGCTGGTCCACGACGATTTACCTTGTTTCGACAACGCGACCACGCGCCGCGGTCGTCCCTCTGTCTTCGGTGCTTACGGTGAGCGGCTTGCCGTGCTCACTGGCGATGCGCTGATCGTGACCGCCTTTCAGAGCCTTGCAGCCGCTGCCGCACAAAAGCCGGAGCGCATGGGCCCGCTGATGCACACACTGGCTGCCGGCGTTGCTGCGCCTACGGGTATTGTCGCGGGTCAGGCTTGGGAGTGTGAGCCGCGTGTCGCGCTTACCGCCTACCAGCGCGCCAAGACGGGCGCGCTGTTCGTTGCAGCGACTGTGGCCGGTGCTCAGGCCGCTGGCGCTGCCTCTGAACCCTGGCGCGCGCTCGGCGAATGGCTGGGCGAGGCGTATCAGGTGGCTGACGATATTCGTGACGTGGCGCTGGACACGGAACAGCTGGGCAAGCCGGGTGGGCAGGATGCCGCGCTGGGCCGCCCCAGCTCAGCCGCCGAACTTGGCCTGTCGGGCGCTATCCAGTATTTTGACCAGCTGATTGCCTACGCCAGCGCATCCATTCCCAGCTGCCGCGGATCGGCTCAATTGCGCACGTTGGTGCGCCAGGAATCGCGCCGGCTGGTGCCGGTCGAGCTGACCCGCAAACTGGTGCCGTCTGTGACGCGCATCTCGGCCTAGCCATGTCGGCGGCCCTTACCTCCGGTTCCTCCTGGTCTGACTGGCTGCTCGGCTGGCGCGACCGGCTGCTCGCCAATCCGGCTTTTCATCGGTTTGCTTCAGGCTTTCTGCTCACTCGTCCGATCGCGCACCGTCACGCGAGGGAGGTCTTTGATCTCGTGGCCGGTTTTGTCTATTCGCAGGTGCTGGCCGCCTGTGTTCAGCTGGATTTGTTTAAAAAACTCTCGCAAGGTCCGCAGAGCATCAGTGCACTGGCGCGCCAGTTCGATATGTCCGTCGAGGCCGCTGAACGTCTGCTGGTCGCCGCCGAGTCGCTCAGGCTGGTAGAAAAACGCGGCCTGACCGCTGACGGCGAACAGCGCTATGGCCTTGGCATGCTGGGCGCACCGCTGGTCGACAACGAAGCGGTCATCGCCATGGTTCGCCATCATGCCGCGCTCTATGCAGATTTGACCGATCCGGTCGCGCTGCTGCGCGGCCGGGTACGTCCGTCGCTCTCTGACTATTACCCTTACACCGCCGATGAAGCCAATGCGCACGCGGCCGAGATCGCCCCCGAAAAAGTCGCCAATTATTCTGCCTTGATGTCGGCCTCCCAGCCGCTGGTGGCCGCTGAAATTCTCGATGCCTTTTCATTGGCGCCGCACCGCCATTTGCTGGATGTCGGTGGCGGTGAAGGGCGCTTTCTGGTCAGCGTGGCCGAGCGTGCGCCGCATCTGAAACTGAGCCTGTTCGACTTGCCGCCCGTCGCGGCCAATGCCCGTGTGCGTTTCCAGAATGCCGGGATTGCCGATCGCGCACAGGCGGTGGGTGGCAATTTTCTGGCCGATGAGCTGCCGGTGGGTGCCGACATTATTTCGCTGGTGCGCATCATTCATGACCATGACGACGATCGTGCGCTGACCATTCTGAAAGCGATACGGCGCGCGCTTCCCGCCGGCGGTACGTTGCTGTTAGCTGAGCCCATGTCAGGTACGCCCGGCGCCGAAGCGATGGGCGACGCGTATTTTGGGTTTTATCTGTTGGCCATGGGCCGCGGTCAGGCACGCACCGCTGAACGACTCAGCGAGCTGGTGCGCTCTTCTGGTTTTAGCAACATCCGGCTGTTGCCGACCCGTATCCCGCTGCAGGTCAGGCTGCTGACTGCTACAGCAGCCTGATCGTTCAAATGTAAATATTACTTGACACTTATTAACGTCAGCATAGAATGACACTCTACCCGCAAAGGCTCTGCCTTCCGGGCGCACCAAACGAGACGACGCCAACAAGAATCGTCGCCCACCGAATAACTTGGGGCACCGCATGAAAAACCAGCACCGCGAAACGACTGCGCAAGGCTGGCCCTCAAAGGGCAGCGCATGAACGCGCACGCCGTCGTCGTCGAGCAGCCGCATCTGTTACAGGTACGCGAACTCGCGCTGGTTGAGCCGACCGATAACGATCTGGTGGTCGATATCTGCTGGAGTGGTATTTCGACGGGTACCGAAAAATTGCTCTGGTCTGGTCGCATGCCGACTTTCCCCGGCATGGGTTATCCGTTGGTGCCAGGGTACGAATCCGTTGGTCGTGTCGCGCAAGCCGGATGCAGTACCCAATATGAAATCGGCGAGATGGTGTTCGTGCCCGGCGCCGCTTGTTTCGGTGAAGTGCGCGGCCTGTTCGGCGGTGCCGCGTCTCGTGTGGTCATTCCCGCGTTACGCGCGCTGCGTATCTCTGAAGATTTAGGTGAGCGTGGCACGCTGCTCGCGCTGGCAGCCACCGCTTATCACGCTTATTCATCGCCGGGCGCGGCGCGTCCCGAACTCATCATCGGCCATGGTGTACTGGGTCGAATGATTGCCCGTCTGGCCGTGATCGCTGGTGGCAAGCCGGTGGTCTGGGAAACCAATCCCGACCGACGAGGTGGCGCGCAAGGCTACGACGTGATTGACCCAGCCGATGACAAGACATCGAACTATCGCAACATCTGCGATGTCAGTGGCGATCCCAAGGTACTGGATTCACTGATCGCCCGCGGCGCCGCTGGTTGCGAAATTGTGCTCGCCGGTTTTTATGATGAACCCCTGTCGTTTTCGTTTGCGCCGGCTTTTTTGCGCGAAGCAAAAATTCGCGTCGCCGCCCAATGGAAACCGCCCGAGTTGCTCGCTGTGCGCGACCTGGCCGAATCCGGTCGACTCTCGCTGGATGAACTCATTACCCACCGCAGTACGCCTGACAACGCCGATGCAGCGTATCGCACCGCATTTAGTGATTCCACCTGCCTGAAGATGATTCTCGACTGGAGACGCCCGCAATGAGCAAGCCACAAGACCACCAGGCCGCGCCTGTGCATTTCATGCAAAAAGAGCGTCTGCGCGCGGAGGCTGCGATCGATCCGGATCCAGCGCCGACCGGCGAGGTGACCAAAGAAACGCAGATCATTGCCATCTACGGCAAGGGCGGTATTGGCAAGAGCTTCACGCTCGCCAACCTCTCTTACATGATGGCGCAGCAGGGCAAGAAGGTGTTGCTGATCGGCTGCGATCCGAAAAGCGATACCACGTCCCTGCTGTTTGGCGGCAAAGCCTGCCCGACCATCATTGAAACTTCGTCAAAGAAAAAACTCGCTGGCGAGCCTGTCTCGATTGGCGATGTCTGCTTCAAGCGCGATGGCGTCTATGCGATGGAACTCGGCGGACCCGAAGTCGGTCGCGGCTGCGGCGGTCGCGGCATCATCCACGGTTTCGAGCTGCTCGAAAAACTCGGCTTCCACGAGTGGGGCTTTGATTATGTGCTGCTCGACTTCCTCGGCGATGTGGTCTGCGGCGGTTTTGGTTTGCCGATCGCGCGCGATATGTGCCAGAAAGTGATCGTCGTTGGCAGTAACGATTTGCAGTCGCTGTATGTCGCCAATAACGTCTGCTCTGCAGTGGAATATTTCCGCAAGCTCGGCGGCAATGTCGGCGTGGCCGGCATGGTCATCAATAAGGATGACGGCACTGGCGAAGCGCAGGCCTTTGCCAAACACGCAGGTATTCCGGTGCTCTCTGCCATTCCTGCCAACGAAGATATTCGCCGCAAGAGCGCCAGCTACGAAATTATCGGTCGTCCCGAAAGTCAGTGGGGCGCGCTGTTTGCCGAACTCGCACAGAACGTCGCCGACGCACCGCCTGTGCGACCTAAGCCGATGTCGCAAGATGAATTGCTCGGGCTGTTCTCTGCCGAGCATACCGGTCGCGATGTCGTGCTTGAACCCGCGACGGTCGCTGACATGGTCGGCAAGAGCGAGATCATCAAGCAAACCCTTGAAGTTGTGTACGACGAAGTCTAAGGACAAGCGCCATGAGCCATCCCGTGATTCCGATTGTTGCCAACCCTGAAGCCCTCAAGGCGGATGGTCTGGGCTGCCATTCCGGCAAAGATCAGTTGGATGCCGCTGCACGTGCGGCAGGCAAAAGTGAAACACTGGATCAGTACGCACAAGACTATCCCAAAGGCCCGCATGACCAGCCGCAGAGCATGTGCCCGGCCTTCGGTTCATTGCGCGTTGGTTTGCGCATGCGTCGCACCGCGACCATTCTCTCGGGCTCGGCCTGCTGCGTTTATGGACTAACGTTCACGTCGCATTTTTACGGCGCACGCCGCAGCGTGGGCTATGTGCCTTTTGATTCCGAATCACTGGTCACAGGCAAGCTGTTCGAAGACATTCGCGACGCGGTACACAAAGAAGCCAACCCGGATTTGTATGACGCCATCGTCGTCATCAATCTGTGCGTACCAACGGCCAGCGGTGTGCCGCTGCAGATCCTGCCCAAAGAAATCAATGGCGTGCGCATCATCGGCATTGATGTGCCGGGTTTTGGTGTGCCAACGCACGCAGAAGCCAAAGACGTACTCGCCGGTGCCATGCTGCGTTATGCGCGCAACGAAGCGGGTGCCGGTCCGGTGGCTGCACCGCGCAATGGACGCAGTGACAAACCCACGATCACACTCATCGGCGAAATGTTCCCGGCTGATCCGGTCACCATCGGCATGATGCTCGAGCCCATGGGCTTGGCAGCAGGCCCCGTGGTGCCGACGCGCGAATGGCGCGAATTGTATGCCGCACTCGATTGCGCAGCCGTCGCCGCGATTCATCCTTTTTACACGGCGAGCGTGCGTGAATTTGAAGCCGCAGGTCGTCAAGTGATTGGCTCGGCACCTGTTGGTCATGATGGCACCGAAGCCTGGCTTCAAGCCATAGGCAATAGCTGCAATATCGGTCAGGCACAAATAGATGCGGCAAAAAATCGCATGCTGCCTGCAGTACGTGCTGCACTCGCAGCCAAGCCGGTTAAAGGCCGCATCACGCTGTCAGGCTATGAAGGCTCCGAGCTGTTGGTTGCGCGTCTGCTGGTCGAGAGCGGCGCGGATCTGCGTTATGTCGGCACTGCCTGTCCGAAAACAGTTCACAGCGCCGCTGATCTGGAATGGCTCAATGCGCGCGGCGTACATGTGCAATACCGCGCCTCGCTGGAGCAGGACATCGCTGCCGTACACGAATTCAAGCCGGATCTCGCGATAGGCACGACACCGGTGGTTCAGGCAGCGAAAGAAATGTCGATTCCCGGCCTGTATTTCACCAACCTCATTTCCGCGCGTCCCTTGATGGGCCCAGCCGGTGCAGGATCACTCGCTGCGGTGGTGAATGCCGCGATTGGTAACAAAGCCCGCATGGATGACATGAAGTCCTTCTTCGGCGGCACCGGCATAGGCGACAGCGCCGGTGTCTGGGAAGGCAAACCGCAAGAACGCCCCGAGTTCCGTACCGAGACGCGTCGCCGCCTCGAAAAGGCCGCAAAGAAGCGTAAAGCTGAGGAGATGATCTGATGTACGTCATCGACCACGACAGAGCAGGCGGTTATTGGGGCGCGGTGTATGTGTTTACCGCGATCAAAGGATTGCAAGTCATCATCGACGGCCCGGTGGGTTGCGAAAACCTGCCGGTGACATCCGTTTTGCATTACAGCGATGCCTTGCCACCGCATGAGCTGCCGATCGTAGTTACCGGTCTGGCGGAAGAACAACTCGGTCGCGAAGGTACCGAAGGTTCGATGAAGCGTGCGCATGCAACGCTGGATCCGGATTTGCCTGCTGTCGTCGTAACCGGATCAATTGCTGAGATGATCGGTGGTGGTGTCACACCGGAAGGCACGAACATTCTGCGCTTCTTGCCGCGCACGATTGATGAAGACCAGTGGCAGTGCGCGAACCGCGCCATGCTCTGGCTGTGGAATGAATACGGCATGCGTCATGTACCGGCGCGCAAGCCTTTCGCCGAGCGCGCACCGGATGAAAAACCGCGTGTCAACATCATCGGCCCTAGCTACGGCACGTTCAATATGCCCAGCGACTTGGCCGAAATTCGCCGTCTGGTGCAGGGCATCGGCGCTGAAGTCAATATGGTGTTCCCGCTCGGCAGTCATCTCGCCGATGTGTCGCGACTGGTCGAAGCTGATGTGAATATCTGCATGTACCGCGAGTTCGGCCGCCTGTTGTGCGAAGCGCTGGACCGCCCTTATTTGCAGGCGCCGATTGGTCTGCACAGCACGACAAAATTTTTACGCAAACTGGGTGAGTTGCTCAACCTGGATCCCGAGCCCTTTATCGAGCGCGAGAAGCACACCACGATCAAGCCCGTCTGGGATTTGTGGCGCTCGGTCACCCAGGATTTTTTTGGTACCGCCACCTTTGCGGTCGTTGCCAATGAAACCTATACGCGTGGTCTGCGCCATTTCCTTGAAGATGAGATGGGCTTGCCCTGCAACTTTGCCGTCGCGCGCAAGCCGGGTGAAAAAACCGATAACGAAAACGTGCGTCAGCTGGTGCGTGAAAAACCACCGCTGATCATGTACGGCAGCTACAACGAGCGCATGTATCTGGCCGAAGCCGGTGGCGCTTCACCGATGAAGCCCGCTTTTATCCCTGCATCGTTCCCGGGCGCGATCATTCGCCGCCATACCGGTACACCCTTCATGGGCTACGCGGGCGCGACCTATCTGATTCAGGAATTCTGCAACTGCCTGTTTGACGCCCTGTTTCACATCCTGCCGCTGGGCACTGACATGGACAAGGTCGATGCCACGCTGGCGAAAAGTGAGCAAAACACCGCATGGGATGACGATGCGCGCGATCTGTTGAATGACATGGTCGCCGCTGAGCCGGTGCTGGTTCAGATTTCAGTGGCAAAGCGTTTGCGTGATCGCGCCGAGCGCGATGCGCGCCGCGCCGGCGAAGAAAGCGTCTCCGTGCAGCGCGTCGCTCATGCACGTGACGCAATGCGTGTCGGAGAACCAGCCTGATGAGTAGCCTGATCTCTCAGCAGCACATGCAAAGAATGTCGTGGCAGTTCGCCGCGGACGCCCGGGGTTGCGGGGCTCTACGCACCAATGGCTGTAAAGCTTATTTGAAGGAGCGCACTCATGGCTGAAAGGAAAAGCATTTCCGGGATGACCGATGAGGAGGCTCAGGAATTCCATGCGTACTACATGCAAGGCATGGTGGGTTTCACGGCAGTCGCTGTGATCGCACACATCCTCGTATGGGCATGGCGTCCCTGGATCACCTGATCTCGGATAGACGATAACTAAGGAATACTGCTATGGCACATACACATTCGAACACAGAGAAGCACCTGAAGGACCATAACCTGGCCTTCTTGATGGTTTTCGCATCGGGATTTCTGATCGTCTCAAGCATTGCCATCGTCGGTACGCTGACGGGCATGCCCTGGCGAAGTTGGTTGCCCGGCGCCGAGAGTTGCAAATCACTGTTCGGTGGCGTACAGGCCGCAGTGTATTCATTCATGTCACACACACTATAGGAGTAGGAACCATGTGGAGAATATGGCGCCTTTACGATCCTCTGCGAGCCATGGTGGTTCAAGGGATCTTCTTGTTCGGACTTGCAGCAATGATTCACCTCATTCTGCTGTCGACGAACAAATTCAACTGGCTCGATGGCGTAAAGCCTGCGGCAACGGCGCAAAACGCCCCGATGCCCGGACCATCGTCCTAAATCCACTTTTCACAGTGGTGGGGCAGGTGGGCGCGGCCGCAAGCTGACGCAACCTGCCCTCAATACAGAATTTATGAGGAATGACAAAGTACATTCCTGCAGGAGGGCTCGAACATGGCCATGCTGAGTTTTGAAAAAAAATATCGCGTACGCGGAGGCACCCTGATAGGGGGTGATCTCTTCGATTTCTGGATTGGCCCCTTCTACGTGGGCTTCTTCGGCGTCACCACGATCTTCTTCGCGTTCCTCGGAACCGCGTTGATACTCTGGGGTGCGTCGCAGGGTCCGACCTGGAATCTCTGGCAGATCAGCATCGCGCCACCCGATCTCAAATACGGCCTGCGCATGGCGCCGTTAATGGAGGGCGGCCTGTGGCAGCTCATTACGGTCTGCGCAATCGGTGCCTTCGGATCCTGGGCGATGCGTGAAGTCGAAATATGCCGCAAGCTCGGCATGGGCTATCACGTACCCGCTGCGTTCTCGGTCGCCATTCTCGCGTACGTCACACTGGAAGTGATACGTCCGGTACTGATGGGCGGTTGGGGTCATGCCTTCCCTTACGGTATCTACAGTCACCTCGACTGGGTATCGAATGTCGGCTACCAGTACCTGCACTTCCATTACAACCCGGCACACATGCTGGCAATTACCTTCTTCTTTACGACCACACTGGCGCTGTCGATGCACGGTGGTCTGGTGCTCTCGTCGACCAATCCGGGCAAGGGCGAAGTCGTCAAAACACCTGAACACGAGGATACCTATTTTCGCGATCTGGTCGGTTATTCGGTCGGTACACTAGGTATTCACCGTCTTGGTTTGTTCCTCGCGCTGGCAGCGGTACTGTTCTCGGCGCTGTGCATTGTGATCTCGGGACCGTTCTGGAGCCGCGGCTGGCCGGAATGGTGGAGCTGGTGGCTCAACATGCCCATCTGGAACCGATAAAGAAAGCGACAGGAGACCACGATGGCTGACTATCAAAATCTATTTACGGCAGTGCAGGTCGCTGGTCCCGTGCACCACGGGACGGAGCTGCACGATTCGATGAGCACGCGCACGGGCAAACCTTTCCTGCTGCATATTGCAGGTCGTCTGGGCAATGCACAGATCGGTCCGATTTATCTGGGCGGACTCGGCATCATGTCGCTGATGTTCGGCCTCGCGGCCTTCGTTATCATCGGCATGAACATGCTGGCCTCGGTGAACTGGGATCCCATTCAATTCATTCGCCAGTTATTCTGGTTGGCGCTGGAGCCGCCTGCACCGGGTAATGGCCTCGGTCTGGCACCGCTGAATCAGGGCGGCTGGTGGCAGATCGCCGGCCTCTCGCTGACGATCTCGATTTTGCTGTGGTGGGCGAATGTCTATCGCCGCGCACGTGCTCTCAAGATGGGTACGCATATCGCATGGGCATTTGCTGCAGCCATCTGGTTGTTCCTTGTGTTGGGTCTGTTCCGTCCGGTGCTGATGGGCTCCTGGGGTGAAGCGGTACCGTTCGGTATTTTCCCGCACCTCGACTGGACCGCGGCCTTCTCTCTGCGTTACGGCAATTTGTTCTACAACCCCTTCCATGCGCTCTCGATTGCCTTCTTGTATGGCTCGGCACTGCTGTTCGCGATGCATGGCGCCACGATCCTTGCCGTCGGTCGTTACGGCGGCGAGCGCGAGATTGAACAGATCATTGATCGCGGCACCGCGACCGAGCGTGCCGCACTGTTCTGGCGCTGGACCATGGGCTTTAACGCCACCATGGAATCGATTCACCGCTGGGCCTGGTGGTTTGCGGTGCTGTGCCCGCTGACTGGCGGTATCGGCATCCTGCTCACGGGCACTGTGGTTGATAACTGGTATCTGTGGGCCGTCAAACATGGTGTCGCACCACCTTATCCGCATGTGTGGGGCACGGTCGTGGATCCGGCCACACTGCAGGGAGTAAAACCATGATCGTCAGAATCTTTCAACTCATGATCATGCTCAGCCTGGGCATGATGCTGACGGCCTGCAAAGATCCGCCCATCGAGCGTCTGCCGATGGACAGCGTTCAGCACGGCTATCGCGGTACCGGCATGGTGCAGGTCTACAACCCGCGCATCGTCGAATCACAGGATGCGCTGAACACGGCGCCACCGTCGACACCGCCAATCCCGGATGGCGGTCCGAAAGCCAAGGACACGTACCAGAACGTACAAGTGCTCGGCGATTTGTCGGCAGGGCAGTTCATTGGACTGATGACGTCCATGACCGCCTGGGTGGCCCCCAAGGATGGCTGCGCGTATTGCCACAATCTCGCTAACCTTGCCGACGATTCGAAGTACACCAAGGTCGTCGCACGCAAGATGATCGAGATGACGCGCCATATCAACAGCAACTGGAAAAACCACGTCGCCGAAACCGGTGTTACCTGCTACACCTGCCACCGCGGCAATCCGGTACCGACGCAAGTGTGGTTTACGCCGCTGGAACAGAACAAGGGTGCCGACTTCATTGGCGACAACGCCGGTCAGAACACGCCGGGCAAACTGGTGAACATGTCGTCTTTGCCCACCGATCCGCTGACACCGTATCTGCTGGATGACAAGCAGATTCGCGTCAATGGTCCGACGCCGCTGCCCTCAGGCAATCGCAGTTCGATCAAGCAGGCCGAGTGGACGTATGGCCTGATGACGCACATGTCGAATTCGCTCGGCGTCAATTGCACCTACTGCCACAACACCCGCTCATTCCAAAGCTGGGAAGGCAGTCCGCCACAGCGGATTACCGCCTATCACGGCATCCGCATGGCGCGCGACGTGAACAAGGACTACATGGTGCCCTTGACAGACACCTTCCCAGTCGATCGCAAGGGGCCGGGCGGTGATGTTGCCAAGGTCAGTTGCGCAACCTGCCACCAGGGCGCGTACAAGCCGCTGTATGGTTATCCGATGCTCAAAGACCATCCGTATCTGGCCGGTCCCGGCAAGAGTGCCGCCGCACCGACCAGTGAAGTAACGAAGACCGCAGCAAAGTAAATGCATCAGGGATCCCGGCGCAAGCCGGGATCTGTCTTTATCGTCATCAGGCAGACCCATGCTCGCCAGATGACCGCCAGCCGTCAGGCAGCAGCAATCGATTGCGGAGTCTTCCGTGAGTACAGGCCGACTCATCAGCAAACAACACACCGGCGGCACAGCGACCGACGCTTCGGCATCTGATTCATCTCGCACAGTACCCACCGAAACCAATGCCGCGCCGCTGCAAGGTATCGTGGTCGTTCTCTTGTCAAAGCTGCGACGCGCGCACTGGGGTTGGGGCTGGCAGCGCATCGCTTTTGGCAGCTGGTGGCCCGCTGTCACGCCGGGGCTGCGCTTCATGAAGACGCTGGGCAGCGGAAAAGAAGGTGGTTTTGGTTTGATGCCCAGCCTCTCGCATCAGGGCATGTTCTGCGTTTTTGACAGCGAAGCAGAGGCGACCGATTTCATCAACACATCGGTACTGGTCTCACGCTACCGCGAGCGTAGTGAAGAATTGTTCATCGCCACGCTCCGGCCCGCCAGCGTACGCGGCAGCTGGGATGGCATCACGCTCGCTGCCGGTGAAAGCCTGCCTGCCAATGCCATGCTAGCTACGCTGACACGCGCCTCGATACGGCCGTTCGCAGCACCACAGTTCTGGCGACATGCCCCCGCGGCTCAAGACAGTCTCGCGGATGCGCCCGGCTGTTTGCTCGCCACCGGACTCGGTGAAGCACCGGTATTGAGGCAAGCCACCTTCAGTCTCTGGAAAAACACCGCGGCCATGGATGCCTACGCTCGTACCGGCGCGCATCGCGATGCGATCAGCGCGGCATGGAAGCATCAGTTCTTTTCCGAATCCATGTTTGTTCGTTTCGAACCTTTGTCGCTGCAAGGACGCTGGAAAGGACAGTCTTTTGACTAGCGCATTGCATGAACACCGCGTCGTTGTGATCGGTGCAGGTATCGCAGGTCTGGTTGCGGCATTGCAGCTCGCTCAGCGCGATATGCAAGTCACGCTGGTCGAGGCGGCGGATCAGCCCGGCGGCAAAATGCGGCAGCTGATGGTTGATGGCGCGCCCATCGACAGTGGCCCCACCGTCTTCACGATGCGCTGGATTTTCGAGCAAATCTACGCCAATGCCGGCGCACGTCTGGAAGACGAACTTAAACTCACGGCCTTGCCGGTACTCGCGCGCCATGCCTGGAGTGCGACCGAACGGATGGATTTGTTTGCCGATCCCGGACGCTCGCGCGATGCGATCGCGCGTCTGGCCGGCCCCGCAGAAGCTGCCCGTTTTGTGCAGTTCTGTAAAGAGGCGCGCAAAGTCTACGACACGCTGGAAGGTCCGTTCATACGTTCTCAGTCTCCCACGCTTGCCAGTATGGCGGGTGATCTCGGATTGCGCGGGCTGGCGGTACTTGCATCGCTCGGACCGATGAGCAATCTGTGGGATGCGCTTCGTCAGCATTTTCATGATGCCCGGCTGCAGCAGTTGTTCGCGCGCTATGCGACGTACTGCGGATCGTCGCCCTGGCAAGCACCCGCAACGCTGATGCTAATCACCCAGGTTGAGCTCGATGGCGTCTGGTCGGTGGAGGGCGGCATGCATGCGCTGGCCCGTTCCCTTGCTGCGCTGGCAGAAAAAAATGGCGTCCGTATTCGCTACGCCTCCCCGTGTGCGGAAATTCTCACCGAAGGAAAAAAAGTATCGGGCATCCGCCTTGCCAGTGGCGAGGTGCTGGCAGCTGACAGCGTGGTCTTCAATGGCGATGCTTCAGCACTCAGTCAAGGCCTGCTTGGCGCCTATTTACGGCGAGCTGCCCCAAGATTGTCATCGGGTAAACGTTCATTGTCAGCGCTGACCTGGAGCGTGCACGCCACCACCGAAGGTTTTCCGCTCGACCGCCACAATGTATTTTTTCAGCCCGACTACGCGCGCGAATTCAACGATATTTTTTCGCGTGCACGTTTGCCGCAAACACCCACCGTCTACGTCTGTGCGCAGGACCGCGGCAACGCCGCATCGACGTCGGAGCCCTCAGATCCGCAACCTGAGCGCGATCGTTTACTGGTGCTGGTCAACGCGCCCGCAGAGGGCAGCCGTACGCTTACCGAATCGGAGATTGATGCATGCGAAACCCATTCCTTTTCCCTGTTGGCGCGCTATGGCCTAAAGGTATACCGCACATCGGAGAACACTCAGCGCACAACGCCAGCGGAATTTCATCGTCTCTTTCCGGGCAGCGCCGGCGCGCTGTACGGCATGGCGACCCATGGCTGGATGTCGGCCTTCGCCAGATCGGGAGCGAAGACCCCGCTGCCGGGGCTTTACCTCGCGGGCGGGAGTGTGCATCCGGGGCCGGGCGTGCCGATGGCCGCCATGTCGGGCCAACTGGCGGCCGCCACGCTGATGGCTCACCTCGATTCGACCAGCCGGTCCCGTCGGGTGGTTATCTCTGGTGGTACGTCGATGCGCTCAGCGACGACGGCAACTACGGGCTGACAATCATTGCCTTTGTTGGCAGCGTTTTCTCGCCTTACTATCGCGCTGCATTAAAGCGCGGTGCAGCCAATCCGGAAAACTATTGCTCGCTCAACGTCGCGCTGTATGGACGCAATCCTCGCTGGTCCATGACCGAGCGTGGCATCGCTCATAATCAACGTGATGCCTCCAGTTTCACCATCGGGCCTAGCAGTCTGCATTGGCATCGCGACCATCTGGAAATCGACATCCACGAAATCGGCATGCCCATGCCTTGGCCAGTGCGCGGCAAGGTGCGTGTTTACCCTTCATCGTTGTCGACGTTCAGCACAGCACTGGATGACCAGGGTCATCATCGCTGGGGTCCACTGGCCGCTTGCGCACGTGTTGAAGTTGAGATGGACAAGCCTTCGCAGCGATGGAGCGGCCATGGCTATCTCGATTCGAATGAGGGTGACGAGCCCGTCAGCGAGCCTTTTCGTGAATGGGATTGGTCGCGCGCTTTGCTCTCAGATGGCTCGGCCGCAGTGATCTACGATGTACAGCAAAAGCAGGGAGAAGATCGTTTGCTCGGTTTGCGTTTTTCACCCAATGGACACATAGAAGAATTTGCGCCACCATCGCGGCATTCGCTGCCACTGACCGGCTGGCGTATTCCGCGCCGTATGCGTAGCGAGGGCGATGCGCCGGTGCGGGTGATTGATATGCTGGAAGACACACCTTTTTATGAGCGTTCAGTGCTCAAGAGCCGATTGTTTGGCGAAGATGTGATCAGCGTGCATGAGACGCTGAATGTTCCCAGGCTGGTGTCGCCGGTCGTGCAGTACATGCTGCCATTCAGGATGCCCCGCCGGGTATGATGCCGTGATGACCTGGTCAGACCTGCCGCCCCGGCGTCGACAGCCGTTCAAACAAATCAATCACCCATTCGCAGCGCTCGTCAAAACTCTTCGGCGTGATGCCATTGATTTTGCGCTCGCCGGCCAGAGCGCAAGCATCGACCAGAAACTGAATCGCCGGTAGTGGCGCCTCAGTATCGCAGCGGGTCGGCAGTTGCGCGCATGCTTTGGCAATGCAAAGCAAGGTGAGCTTGCGTGTACTGCTGACAACGGCTCGGCTGCTGACCGAATTCATTTGCCGATCGGCGATAACGCGACCGATCTCCGCGTAAATATTGGCAGCGGCAAGAATGGCGCCACGGCAGTCGCGAGGCAAGGCAGCGATGCCGCTGGATCCTCGTTGATAGAGACGATCAGCTTCGAGCAGTACTCGACCGATCACTTCGCCCAGTGCGGGCGTAAATTGTGGATTGGCCAGCCAGTCGTTGGGATCAATACCTGCGACGCGCATCCATGCGCGCGGCAAGTAAAGTCGGCCATTGCGCGCGTCTTCACCCACATCGCGTGCGATATTCGTTAGCTGCATGGCATTGCCGAGCTCGCAGG
The DNA here is from genome assembly GCA_964639465.1 of uncultured Bifidobacterium sp. Lineage (GTDB taxonomy): Bacteria > Pseudomonadota > Gammaproteobacteria > Burkholderiales > Burkholderiaceae_D > Pernthalerella. Next base: position 91,371 of record CAZXDB010000001.1, read on the forward strand.
CGCGGGCGAGTGCGTGCGGGTTGGTGATACCCATGATCATCGCCATCATTGCGCCGACGCTGCCGGCCACGCGGGCGCAGTAGTGATGCAAGTCTTCGATGGTGTCGTAGTGCCGTCCCGCGGCATCCCAGGCAAAGCCTTCGAGCAGGGCTTCAGGAAGTTCGCGCGGCAGCCCATAACGGTGGGTGACCATGGCCATCGCGCGATCTTCGATGATTGCTTCAGGCTCGCCGTTATAAATTGCTTTCAGGCGTTTTTGTAACTTTTGCATGGCCAGCGTATCGTCGCTGTGTTCATCGATCGCATCATCGGCGACACGGCAGAACGCATACAGCGCAATGGCTGGCATGCGCACGCGTTGTGGCAGCAGACTGCTCGCGGCGAAAAATGACTTCGATCCGCCGCGCATCAGTTCTTCGCAGGCGGCCAAATCAATGCCTGGCATCGGCGCGGCTTGGTCAGGCATCGGGTACCACCTCGGACATGGCTTTGGCCGACATCAGCACACCCGGTACGCCGGCACCCGGGTGGGTGCCTGCACCGACCATGTAAAGATTTTGTATGTCTTCGCTGCGGTTGTGCGGCCTGAACCAGGCGCTTTGCAGCAGGATGGGCTCGAGGCCAAAGGCAGCGCCCTTGTATGACCAGAGATTGTCTTTAAAATGCTGCGGCGTCATAAGCTTGCTGGTGACAACATGCTTGCCCAGATCGGGCATGACAGTGCGTTCCAGATGCTCTTGAATTTTTATCCGGAAGCGCTCGCCGTCTTTAGCCCAGTCCGTGCCGCTGCCCAGATGTGGCACGGGTGCGAGTACATAAAACCCATCATGACCGGCGGGTGCGACCGAGGGATCGCTCGCGCTGGGGCGATGCAGATACAGGCTGAAGTCCTCGGCCAGACGCAAATGTTTGAAAATATCGTCGAGCAGTTCGCGGTAGCGCGGCCCGAGCATGATCATGTGATGCGGCACATCGTCATAGATACGGTTGGTGCCGAAATACCAGACGAATAGACTCATCGAGTATTTGCTGCGTTCGATTTTGCGATCGGTCCAGTGGCGGCGATCTTTTGCGTCAATAAGATAACGATAGGTCCATGCGGCGTCGCCGTTGGATACCACAATGTCGGCATCAAGAACTTCGCCATTGTCCAGCGTGACGCCAGTCGCTTTGCCCTTGCTGACATTGATGCGCGTGACCGGCGCGTTAAAGCGCAGATTCACGCCGCGCTCTTCCAGCAGATTCACCAGTCCGCGCACCAGCGCGCCGGTGCCGCCCATCGCCCAGTGCACGCCCCAGCGACGCTCGAGCGTGTTAATCAGACTGTAGACGCGTGTCACAGAAAATGGATTGCCGCCGATGAGCAGCGGATGGAAGCTGAATACCTGACGCAGTTTCGGGTCGGTGATGTGGCGGGCGACGAGCGTGTACAGGCTTTCCCAGGCTTTCATGCGCATCATGCTGGGCAAAGCGGCTAGCAGATCACCGACGCTGTTGAAGGGCATGCCACCCAAATCTTCGAATCCGAGTTTGCAAGCCTGATCTGCCGCTTCGACAAACCGGTCGTAGCCAGGCAAGTCTTCCGGACAGAAGCGCGCGACTTCACGGCGCATCGTGGCTTCATCGCCGCTGTAATCAAACCAGCTGCCGTCATCGAAGCGTATCCGATAGAAGGGCTCCATCGCTTTGAGCGTGATGTGATCGGAGAATTTTTTATCGCACAGTGCCCATAGTTCTTCCAGCAATTGCGGTGCGGTGATGATGGTCGGGCCGGCATCGAACGTGAAGCCATCCTGACGATGGACGTAGGCGCGACCGCCGGGAGCATCGAGCTTTTCGAGGATTTGAACCTGATAACCTTTGCAGGAGAGGCGTACTGCTGCTGCCAGTCCGCCGAAGCCGCTGCCGATGACGATGGCTTTCGGCGTGTTCATGGTGTGTCCTATCGCATCAGACGCGCGAACACGTCAATATTTTTGGAGCCAAACGATTCAAGCGCAATCGTCGAGCCGGTGGCGGGGTCACGCAGGCTGAGCCGGCCTGCGTCATGGGCAATCAGCTCGAACGGCTGATCCGCGCCGAAACCTTGCAGGCGACGGTCGCGCACCAGTGCGCGCAGCGTGCCGCGCACAAATCCTTGCTCACCTTGAAAATTATGAACGTCAATACCGGTGGTCGCGTCGATGACCTGGATGGATCCGTCGGGCTGGTCCACAAAGCGTAGTGTTCGGATTTGTTCCGCGCGCGCGGTGATGTTGTCAGGCTGTGCAGGCCCGGTCCAGCGAACCCAGGCGACGAGGGCCAGACAGGCGATGAGAAAAAGACCAAAGCCGAGTCCGGTGGACAGCGCCCGGCGCTCATGGCCGATTTTCCAGTCCGCCGGCTCGGTGGTTTTCATCGGGCGAAGACGCCGTCAGGCATGCGAACCGGAATACGTGCCTCATGAAGATCAGGCGTGGCCGCAACTTCAGCCATGCGTTTTTCCCAGGCCTCATACAGCAGCGTGCCGACTTCTTTGGCGTTGGCGATACAGCGCAGTGCAGGTTGGGGCTGGCCGATGTGCCAGGCGCGTGCATGCGGCCACAGATGCAGATACGCGATGCGGTCATCCCCCTTGAGTTCAAGGGCGATTTCACCAAAGCCCTTACCCTGATCGCGTATTTGTGCCGTCTTGATCCACCGATGCGGCAGATTGAAGGTGAGCGTGAGCACAATCCCGATGCGCATGACCACACGCCGATTGGTGATGGTATACATCGTCGTGCTGGCCGATAGCCAGGCGGTCAGTGCAAGCAACGACAGGGATATCGAAGCCAGAATCGCGCCGATGCTGAGTTCGCTCAGATTCGCGAGCAGGCCGAGGGACCCATCCCAGATCATCACCGCATGCAGCGCAATCATCAGCGAAAAATAAATCGCCAGTCGTTTGACATGAAAGGCATCGACGGCCAGCAATTTCCAATCAGGACTACCTTGCCAGAGAATGTGCTCGCCAGCGGGCAGGGCCTCGGGCAGGCCCGGCGCCGCTTCGAACTCGTGCTCGTGATGGGGCTTCACACCAGTGGTTCCTGACGTTCCGGTGTCGCATACAGCGTACCGGCGCCATAGTAGGCAGAAATTTTTTCTTCCTCGAGCATGGTGATCTGATCCGAATTGCGCAGACCCGGCACATCGGCGAACTGATGCGCGAGAATCGCATGCACTTTCACATGCTCGTTCGTGATACGCGCAAAAGGTACGGGCAGCATCACGGTACGATCCGAATCATTGAGTTTGACTTCAATGTAGCGGAACATCATTTCCGAGCGATCCATCCAGAGTTCATTGACGGTGCCGGCGACTTCATCATCGTCTCCCAGCACAGGCAGGCCGCGCGGATCATTGTCCTGCGTCGCGACGCCGTATTCGGGCTGGGTGCGCAGCGGCACAATTTTCGCTTCGCCTTCGGGCGTGTGATCGGGCACGTCAGCACGATTAGCCCAGGAACCCGGACCGACGCCGGCCAGCAGTGGGTTACCGGTTGGCTCGATCGGCGCGCCAATGTAGCGGTGGCGTGGCTCGGCCTGCAGAAACTCCGGTGCCTGCAGCGGATAGGGCATGACTACCTCTTTACCATCGGCCATCAGATAAGTTTTGGGTGTGGGTATCGGCGGCCAGCCTTCCATTTGTACCGGTGGGGTGCGGCCGGAATCCAGCGGATAACCGTCGCGGTGATTTTCCTGAAGCAGGTAATACACCAGCCCGAAAAAGAAAATCCAGAATAGATACAGCACGAGTTGTGCCACATCGACGTATTGGGTAATGGCCATTGTTTCCATCATGCGTCTCCTTACTGACGTTGGGCCCAGAGCCAAACTGCTAGCCTGGGGAACTGCCTGTCGCCTTTATCAACCTGCTGCAAAGAGAAACCAAGTCTCTTTGCCAGCGCGTACTGCTCAGATAGAGGTGCCTGCTAATTGCTGATGCGGTAAAACGTAATTCGTGGTGCGTAATGCGGTAAACCAACCGCTGGGTGATGCGTGCCGGCTAGCCGGGTAATTCGGCCAGTCCGAACTTTTGCTGCGGTCGTGTTGGCAGCGCATTGCGCCGTACCAGCGGACCAATGGCTATCAGCACGCCAAACAGCAAATACATTTCGATGTGATACACAAAGCTGTAACCCGTCACCGGAGAAACCAGACTCTCGCCCAGCCATCCCGCCTGTGCCAGCGCACCAATGACATCCTTGATCATCCCGCCAGCGGCAATCGAGGCGCCAGCGGCGGTCGCCTGCACCGCGCCCCAGGCACCCAGTGCCAGTCCCGCGTCTTCACCCTGCGCCAGACCCATGGCCATGGTCAGCGTGCCGACTGAGAACAAGCCACCGCCCACGCCGATCAGAAATGCACCGGCACGAAACATGTTGGGTGCATCGAGAGGTGCCGAAAAAATCACCAGTGCAAAAGCGGGCAATCCTGCCAGCGCACCCAGCGCGGCCAGTCGGACCGCATCGACGCCGCGTGTCAGCAATGCGGCTGACATGCCGAAAGCCAGCAGCGCGCCAGCGGCGGTCAGTGCCGTCAGCATGCTGGTCGCACCCACACCCAGATGCAGCACCTGTCCACCATAAGGCTCGAGGATGATGTCCTGCATATTGAATGCGCAGGTGCCGACACCCACCGTCCACAAAAACCGTTTCACACCCGGCCGCCCGGCAAATGCGCGCCATTGCGTACGGAAATCAACCTGCGCAACCGGCTGCCGTGCGCGTTCGCGGTTCAGGGCTTCCTGCTTCCACAGCGCATTCAGGTTCAGCCAGATCACGGCAACTGCTGAGCCTTGCACCACCTGAATCAGGCGCAGCGGACTGAAATCCGTCAGCAGCCATCCATAAATAGCGCCGCTGCCGACCAGACCCAGCAACAGCATCGTGTACATCAGCGCCACCACTCGCGGCCGCGTCTCGGGCGTGGCCAGGTCAGTCGCCAGTGCCAGACCTGCGGTCTGGGTGATTTGCATCCCGGCGCCCACGAGCAGAAACGCCAGCGCAGCGCCAATCCGGCTGACCCACAGCATGCCCGGCTGAGGCTGGCTCAGAGCCAGCAGGCCAAAAGGCATGATGGCCAGACCACCGAATAGCAGCAGCGTGCCTATCCATAAATAGGGCAGGCGGCGCAATCCCAGTGCCGAGCGGTGCGTATCCGACCGAAACCCGATCAGCGCTCGCAGCGGCGCAAACACCAGCGGCAAAGCGACCGAGATCGCAACCCACCAGGCAGGCACACCCAACTCGACGATCATCACCCGGTTCAGCGTACCGACCAGCAGCGCGGTCGCCAGGCCAATCGACAGCTGGAACATGGACAAGCGCAGCAGACGTGACAAAGGCAGATCCGGTGTTGCCACATCGGCAAAAGGCATCCATTTCGTCCCCATAGAGGACGCCAGTTTTCGGGTGTATTGCCTAAGCAGCTTCATGCAGCTTCCATGGCGGGACGCATTGCCCGCATCATTCATGAAAACACTCTAGAGGCGCGCGGCGGGACTGTCAACTAAAGTTTACTCTTAATCGGTAAATCATAATTGACACAGTGGGCTGCAGGGCCGATGCCGGATGGTCATTGGCCAGCACCTTGCCGTTTTCAGAACTGCAAAAGGCGCGCAGCAGGCCGCTATAATCACGCCTTTGTCAGCGCGTCCGCGCGACCCACCTGATTTCCCGCCCATGCATCCCCGACACAAAGCGCAAATCGCGGCACTTTTATCCGAAGTTGCCACTCCCGTACTCGCTGGCAGCCAGCAAGTTCTTCCTGAAATTACGCTCGAGCGCCCTCGCGACCCCTCGCATGGTGATCTGGCCTGCAATCTAGCGATGCAGCTTGCGCGTGCGCTGAAAAAAAATCCGCGCGAGTTGGCGCAGCATTTTGCCGAAGGGCTAATGGCACACCCTGCGCGTCAGGGTCTGATCGAAGCGGTTGACGTGGCCGGACCCGGATTCATCAATCTGCGGGTGGCAATGTCGGTGAAGCAGGATGTGATTCGCCGTGTCTTCATCGATGCCCAATGCTTCGGTCGTACCAACGATGGCAAGGATCACAAGGTGCTGGTCGAATTTGTCTCTGCCAATCCGACCGGTCCGCTGCATGTCGGCCACGGACGCCAGGGTGCGCTGGGCGATGCGATTTGCGCTCTGCTCGAAGCGCAGGGCTTTGCCGTACTGCGCGAGTTCTATTACAACGATGCCGGTGTGCAGATCGCCACCCTCGCAGCTTCGGTGCAGGCGCGCGCACGAGGCAGCAAGCCCGGTGACCCCGGTTGGCCGGAATCCGCCTACAACGGCGATTACATTGCCGACATTGCGGCGGACTTCCTCGCCAGGAAAACCGTATCGGCAGCCAATGGCGAGCCGGTAACCGCCAGCGGCGATATCGAAGATCTCGAGTCGATACGCCGCTTCGCCGTGACTTATTTGCGGCATGAACAGGATCTGGATCTGCAGGCTTTCGGTGTGCGCTTCGATAACTACTATCTCGAGTCGTCACTCTACAGCGATGGCAAGGTCGAGGCCGCGGTCGATGCGCTCAAAAAAGCAGGCAAGACCTTCGAGGCCGATGGCGCGCTCTGGTTGCGCAGCACCGACTATGGTGACGACAAAGACCGGGTGATGAAAAAATCCGATGGCACTTACACTTACTTTGTGCCCGATGTCGCCTATCACATCACCAAATGGCAGCGCGGCTACACCAAAGTGATCAACGTGCAGGGCAGCGATCATCACGGCACGATTGCCCGCGTACGCGCAGGCTTGCAAGCAGCGGGTCAGGGCATACCCGAAGGCTATCCCGACTATGTGCTGCACAAAATGGTCACCGTCATGAGAAACGGCGAGGAAGTCAAAATCTCCAAGCGCGCCGGTTCGTATGTGACCTTGCGTGATCTGATTGAATGGTCAGCCGGGGAAGCACCCGCTGCCGAGGGCAGGCGTGATCTCACCCGTGGCCGCGATGCGGTGCGGTTTTTTCTTATTTCGCGCAAGGCCGATACCGAATTCGTTTTCGATGTCGATCTCGCGCTCGCGCAGTCGGATGAAAACCCGGTCTATTACGTTCAGTATGCTCACGCACGGATTTGCTCCGTGCTCTCGCAATGGGGTGGTGACGAAGCATCACTACAGCAGACGGATCTCTCGCCCCTGTTGGCGCCGCGCGAACTGGCGCTGATGGCCTGCATTGCCGATTATCCGGACGTGCTGAAAAAAGCGGCCGAGGAACTGGGGCCGCATCAGGTCGCGTTTTATCTGCGCGATCTCGCAGGCGAACTGCATAGCTACTACAATGCCGAACGGGTGCTGGTGGACGATGTCACGCTCCGGCAGGCGCGGCTTGCGCTACTGCTCGCCACACGTCAGGTATTGGCTAACGGATTGGAACTGATCGGTGTTTCCGCACCGGCCCGGATGTAAATCGAATGTGAATCGGATGTGAATCGGGATCTGAGCAGGATGAGCATAAAGCAGGCAACCTTTTATTTATCAGGCAAACGCATTGTTCTGCGCCGCGAGCAGGGCGGTACGCTGGCCGGCATTATCGTGGGGTTGATTCTGGGCTTGCTGATCGCGGCGGGGGTGGCCATCACGATCACCAAGACGCCACTGCCTTTCGTCGACAAGCTCAGCAAGCAGTCGCAGCCTGCCGGTGAGTTGGGCGACCCGAACAAGACCCTGCCCGGTGGCGCGCGTGAGCGTCGCGAGCAACTGATTGACAAGGATCCGGCCGTCCAGCAGGCAGCGCCTGCAACGGCGACGCCACAAGTAACGCCTCAGGTGATCCCCCCGGCAGCACCCGATCGCGCCCGTGACAAAGAAAAGAACACGCCCCCAGTCCCGCCGACTGCCGATCCGGCACCCGACGAGCGCTTTACCTACTATTTGCAGGCGGGTGCATTCCGCGAACCAAATGATGCCGAAGCCACCAAGGCCAAGCTCGCTTTGCTTGGGGTGGCAGCCAGTATTGCCGAACGCCAGTCTGAGCTGGGCGTGCTGTATCGAGTACGCGTCGGTCCGTTTGCCAACGTTGAGACCATGAACCGTACCCGCGTCAGGTTATCCGACAATGGCGTTGATGTGGCCGTTGTACGGGTACCCAAGTAAGAGTCTCTATCAAAATGCCGCTGCCAGCGTTGAGGTCGCCTTGCCGTACGACCGTACTGTCTGCGGCGCCCCTCCTTGCAGGACGCGTACTGGCTTGCAAGCCAGCACCCTTGTCAGCGACCGCGCCGCTCATTTTGATAGAGACTCTGAATACTATTTATCGTAATTTCAAAACAGGACATCTCATGCGACTGATACAAAAAATTCTTGCCCTAGCCAGTTTTAGTTTGATCGCGTTGTGCGCGGGCGCATCACCGTCGAATCCGGTCGAGGGCGTGGAATTCCAGCGTCTGCCACAGGCTCAACCTACCGAGGCTGGCAAGAAGGTCGAGGTACTCGAATTTTTCTGGTATGGCTGTCCGCATTGTTTCGCTTTCGAGCCGGCGCTGTCGGACTGGGTCAAAAAGCGCGGCGATCAGATCGTTTTCAAGCGCATTCCGGTCGGCTTTCGCGAATCCTTCGTGCCTCAGCAAAAACTGTACTTTGCACTGGAGGCGCTCAATCGCTTCGATGTGCACAAAGCCTACTTTGAGGCGTTGCACATCGGCCGTCAGCGCCTTGATAAAGAAGAATTGATCGTCGATTTTGTCGAGAAGCAGGGCATTGATCGCAAAAAATTCCTGGATGTCTACAATTCCTTCAGCGTGCAATCCAAGGTCAGCCGTGTGCGTCAGATGCAGGACGCCTACCGCATCGATAGCGTACCGACCATCGTCATTGACGGTCAGTACGTGACCTCGCCCTCCATCGTGGGCGCGACCATGCGCGGGCAGTCCGAGGCTGCGATGAACATGGCGACGCTGCAAGTGATGGACGCGCTGATCTCCCGGAAAAAATGACGAGTGTTCTTCGATGAAGCGAGTCTTCATTACCGGTGCGTCCAGCGGACTCGGGCTGGCACTGGCACGCGAATACGCAGCGCAGGGCGCGCAGCTTGGCCTGCTTGCAAGGCGTGAAAGCGCGCTGGCTGCCCTAGTCGCGGCGCTGCCCAATGCCTCAGCGCACCGAATTTATGCTGTCGATGTCAATGATCATGCGGCCCTTGCGGCGGCGGCAAAAGATTTTCTGGCGCACGCCGGCGGCATTGATGTCGTCATTGCCAACGCCGGCATCTCTTACGGCACGCTGACCGAGCGACCTGCCGACCTTGCAGTATTCGAAAAAATCATCCAGACCAACCTGATCGCGACGGTCGCGACCTTTTCGCCTTTCATCCCAGCCATGAAATTGCAAACGGCGTCTGGCCAGCGTGGCATGCGGCTGGTCGGTATTGCCAGCGTTGCCGGCATTCGTGGTCTGCCTGGCGCCGAGGCCTACAGTGCGTCCAAAGCCGCGGTGATCAGTTATTGCGAATCCTTGCGCGTTGCGTTGCGCCGTCACTCGATTGAGGTCGTGACCATTGCCCCGGGCTACATTGATACGCCCATGACCCAGATCAACACCTATCCGATGCCTTTCCTGATGCCGGCTGCCGACTTTGCGCGACAAGCGGTGCGGGCGATTGATGCTGGCCACAGCTACGTCGTCATACCCTGGCCCATGCGAGGCGTCTCGTGGTTGCTGCGATGTCTGCCGAACTGGCTCTACGACCGTGTGATGGCGCGCGCGCCCTACAAAGCGGCTTATCAGGACGACCTGACCTCCGGCAAAGCAGAGTGATCCAGCCATGAGTGGGCTCCCGGGCGTGCAGCAAGGCGCGGTTCAAAATGTGAACCAAAGCGTGAACCAAAGCGCACTCACCGATGCGATCGGTCAGCAGCATGCGACGGTCGATCCTGCGCATTCTCCGCGCATCGTCTCACTGGTACCTTCAGTCACCGAGCTGGTTTGCGAACTCGGATTGGCCGACTTTCTGGTCGGCCGCACCGGCTTTTGCATTCATCCGCAGGCCGCACTGGCCGCTGTGCCCAAGGTCGGTGGGACCAAGGATGTGAACATCGACAAAATACGTGCACTGGCACCGACACATCTGGTGGTCAATATCGATGAAAATGAAAAACCCACGGTTGATGCACTGGCCAGCTTCATTCCGCACGTGATCGTCACGCATCCACTGGCGCCGGAAGACAACCCCGGCTTGTATCGGCTAATCGGCGGCATCTTCAATGTCAGCGAGAAGGCGGAGCAGCTGTGCAATGACTTTGCGCGTGAATATCAGCCAACGCTAGCACTGGCACAAGGGCGATCATCAAGACCGCATCGTGTGCTGTATTGCATCTGGAAAGATCCGTGGATGACAGTATCGCGCGACACCTATATTGCCCGCATGCTGGCGCTGGTTGGCTGGCAGCAGTACGAAATCGATTCAGCCAAGCGTTATCCGGAATTTCGCTGGGATCCCGCGTTGCTGGATGGCGTTGATGAAGTCCTGCTGTCCACTGAGCCTTATCGTTTCACCGAGGTTCATGCGGATGCGCTGGAAAACCAGCTGGGTAAGCCGGTTCGCCTGGTGGATGGGGAATATCTGTCGTGGTACGGAAGCCGGGCGATTGCCGGTCTGGCTTATCTGCGAACGCTGCTGTTGAGTCGCTGAGGCGAAAACAAAATGCATGGTTTATTTTTTCTTGTTCATTCGGATCATCAGGCGCAGAATTTCGTGAGTCAGTTGCCGATGATGGTCGTCTAGTTGTTGTAGGTTCGTTAGTAAACGAGCTTCCATCGACGATAGTTGCGACCCTTGCCCTTGCCCTTTGCCTTTGCCGACTTCATTGCCAAACCTGAGCCAGTCCGAAGGCACGTCCAGCCAGCTGGCCAGTGCGCGTAGCTTTTCCTGTGTCGGTATCGATTCGCCATGCAGCCATTTTCGGGCAGCGTGTACTGTCACCGATTGACCTTGAAACCGATCATTGAACTTCCGTGCAAGCTGGGTAGGACTACGAGGCGAGTAATTGGCGTTACTCAGCGCCTGCCGCAGCCGCTCACTGAAAGCCAAGCGTTCTTCTGTTGAGTTCATGGCGCGCAATATTGCACGTCTACGTGTAACAGTCAGTACCCTCAGTGAATACCTTCTGTAATAAAAACAACAATTTGATTTTCAGGCAATTTTTACAGAGGGTCTTTACGACCCAGTCTAACGCCAAAGTTTGCGCAGTAAACGTGATTTTGGGTGTCAAGGACACGAGAGCGCAGGTCGATTTTTCAATGTCCTCTGTGAAATCATAAAAAAATACGCTGAATCAGCGAGTTGATATCGTTTTATTAGGTGGAACTGACAAAGCGCCAGACATTCTGGTTGTCCTTAAAGCGCCGAAGCTCGCCCGCGTACCAGAGACGGTGTAGATGGGCGAGGGCTTCACCCATCGCAAAGGTCAGCTGATGCATGTCCAGATCGCGCCGAAACATTAGCGGAACGATGTCCGCGGCCGACTGAGGTGTCGCACAAGCGGCTTTGACTTCCGCCAGCCGCTCCGCATGATGGGTGTTCAGTTGTGCAACACGCTGGTGCAGTCCACGAAAGGGTTTGCCGTGCGAAGGCAGAACCAGAGTGTGTTCAGGTAAGGATATGAATTTTTGCAGCGATTCAAGAAAATTGCCGACTGCATCCGACTCGGGTTCGATCGCAAAAACAGACGTGTTTGTTGAAATGCGCGGCAACACCATGTCGCCCGAAATCAGCAAATCCAGACGCTTGCAAAACAACGCAACATGTTCTGGCGAGTGACCGGTGCCGGTAATAACTTGCCACGCATGCTTACCGATTCTCAGGCGTCGGTTTTCTTCCAGTCGTATGAAATTTTCCGGAACCGCTGGCACCAGCGAAGGATAATAATTTTTGCGTCCCTGTAGCTGCGCAAGCATATCGGGATCTGTCAGACCATGCTGCTGAAAATACGGCAGCACCGCAGGACCGTCGGCGCCGGGCAGGCCGGCGGCCATCATGCGTGCAAATCCGTATTCTCCGACGGTCATGTACAGCGGTGCCTGCCAGCGATTGCACAACCAGGCCGACAAACCGACATGATCGGGATGGCAGTGCGTGACGATCACGCGCAGCACCGGCAAGCCGCGCAACTCATCGGCAAATATCGCTTCCCATGCGCTGCGGGTGGCGTCGGTCGCGATACCGCAATCGACAATCGTCCAGCCGTGTTCGATGGAGCCATCAGCAGCTTCGCGCGTATCTTCGAGCAGCCACAAATTGATGTGGTTGAGCGCAAAGGGCAAACCCATGCGCAACCACCGAACGCCCGGCGCAACTTCCAGCGTTTTACCGGTCGCGGGCAGCGTTTCGCCGAATACGTAGTCCAACTCGGATTCCTGAGGATTCATGGTGCTCGATTTATGAAAAATGGAATGGATCGAAGCATCGTTCGGCGGGGTTCCCATTTGTACGGCTCGCGCCTACAATACCGGCTTACTTGACGTTTACGTAAACGTCGATTGTAGCGCGGTTTCGCATCCGATTCGTATCCTTATGGCAACTTACACCATCACCGAGCTGGCGAGAGAATTCGATATTACGCCGCGCGCGATCCGATTCTACGAGGATCAGGGTTTGCTCAATCCCAGCCGCGAAGGTGCCGGCGGCCGGACGCGCGTGTATGGCGCGCGCGACCGCACCCGCCTGAAGCTCACGCTGCGTGGCAAGCGGCTGGGGCTGACGCTCTCCGAAATCCGAGATCTGGTCGACATGTACGAGTCGCCCAAGGACTCGGCCGCCCAGCTCAAGCGCTTCATGGCCGTCTTGGCCCGCCACCGCGAAGCGCTTGAAC
>CAZXDB010000001.1:104310-121232 GCA_964639465.1 uncultured Bifidobacterium sp.
GCCCAGCTCAAGCGCTTCATGGCCGTCTTGGCCCGCCACCGCGAAGCGCTTGAACAGCAACGCGAAGATATTGAAGTGACCCTTGCTGAGATTTCAGCGCATGAAGAAAAATGTCAGCAGATGCTTGATGAGCATCCGGCCGGCCAACGCACAAGGTCGAAATCAACGGCCCGTCGTGCTGCCTGACCAACACCACTTCGGAGAAATCCATGATTGAATTACCGGGACTCAGTTTTGACCATGGCGAAGATATTGCCGCCCTGCGCGATGCGGTGCGCGAATTTGCTGCGGCCGAAATCGCGCCACGCGCAGCAGAAATCGATCGCACCGATCAGTTCCCTATGGATTTGTGGCGCAAGATGGGTGACCTCGGTTTGCTCGGTATCACCGTCGACGAAAGCCTGGGTGGCAGCGGTCTGGGTTATCTTGCGCATATCGTCGCGATGGAAGAAATTTCGCGCGCCTCCGCTTCGGTGGGCCTTTCCTACGGCGCCCATTCGAACCTGTGCGTCAATCAGATTCGTCGCAACGGTACCGATGAGCAGCGAGCGAACTATCTGCCTAAACTGATTTCGGGTGAACATGTCGGCGCACTCGCGATGTCCGAGCCGAATGCCGGTTCCGATGTGGTGAGCATGAAGCTGCGCGCTGATTTCAAGGGTGATCATTGGGTATTGAACGGCAGCAAGATGTGGATCACCAATGGTCCGGATGCTGATGTTCTGGTCGTTTACGCAAAAAACGATATCGAAGCCGGTCCGCGCGGCATCACTGCTTTTCTGATCGAAAAAGGTTTCCCCGGTTTCTCGGTCGCACAAAAGCTCGACAAGCTTGGCATGCGCGGCTCGCACACCGGCGAGCTGGTGTTTCAGAACTGCCGCGTCCCTGCCGAGAATGTGTTGGGTGGCCTGGGTCGCGGTGTGAACGTGCTGATGTCCGGTCTCGATTACGAGCGAGCCGTGCTCTCCGGTGGTCCGCTGGGCATCATGCAGGCGTGCATGGATGCGGTCATTCCTTATGTACATGATCGCAAGCAGTTCGGCCAGCCAATCGGCGAGTTCCAGCTTATGCAAGGCAAACTGGCGGACATGTATTCCACCATGATGGCGTGCAAAGCCTATGTTTATGCGGTGGGTCAAGCTTGTGATCGTGCCAGCTCGCCCGAACAGGTGCGCGCCTTGCGCAAGGATGCGGCTGGAGCGATTTTGTATTCCGCCGAAAAGGCGACCTGGATGGCTGGCGAGGCAATTCAGACGCTCGGTGGAAATGGCTACATCAACGAGTATCCGGTCGGTCGTTTGTGGCGCGATGCGAAGCTGTATGAAATTGGTGCCGGCACCAGTGAGATACGACGCATGCTGATCGGCCGCGAGCTGTTTGCCGAAACCGCCTGATCTGCCACTGTCATGCAGAATTTCCCCAAACTTTTGTCCTCGCAAATCGCGTTTGATATCGCGCGCGTGCTGCTTGATGGCTTTGACAAGCACTATCGCTTGTTCCGGCAGTCGAGTCAGCTTGCGCGCCGTCATTTCGAGCAAATGACCTGGAAGCAGGCGCAGGCTGAGGCACGTGAGCGCATCGCGTTTTACGAAATGCGCGTCAAAGAGTGCGTGCAGACACTCGAAGACGAATATGATGAAGCCGATTTATCCGACAGTGTGTGGCGCGAAGTGAAGCTGCATTACATCGGCCTGCTGACAGATCATCGCCAGCCTGAGCTGGCGGAGACTTTTTTCAATTCGGTCTGCTGCAAGATTTTGCACCGCACCTATTTCAACAACGATTTTATTTTCGTGCGACCGGCCGTTTCGACTGAATACATTGAGCCGGCCGATGGTACCCCTGCCTATCGCGTTTATTATCCCGGCGCTGAAGGGCTGGGCAAGTCCTTGCGGCGCATGGTCACTAATTTTCAGTTTGATTGCGAGTTTGCTGATCTTGACCGTGACGTCGCTCAGGTTGAAGCCTGGCTCAGTCGTGTGATGGGTCACATGACGCTTGAGCCGAATCACCAGATACAGATTTTATCGAGCCCGTTTTTCCGTAATAAAGGCGCATATCTGGTCGGAAAAATGGTCAATGGCAGCCGCGAATATCCGTTCGTGATTCCGGTTTTGCATAACCGCCGCGGACAATTGGTGCTCGACACCGTACTGACCGATGTGGGTCTGATTACGCTGCTGTTTTCGTTTACGCGCGCTTACTTCATGGTTGATATGGAAGTGCCGTCTGCGTATGTGAAATTCCTGCGCAGCATGCTCCCCAATAAACCGCGCAGCGAAATTTATACCGTTCTGGGCTTGCACAAGCAGGGCAAGGCGGCGTTCTATCGCGACTTCCTGCATCATCTTGCCCATTCCTCGGATCGATTCGAAATCGCGCCCGGTATTCGCGGGCTGGTGATGGTGGTGTTCTCGCTGCCTTCGTTTCCTTATGTATTCAAGGCGATCAAGGACAGTTTTCCGCCACCGAAAGAAACGACGCGTGCGTTGGTCAAGGAAAAATATCAGCTCGTCAAATGCCATGATCGCGTTGGCCGCATGGCGGACACGCTCGAATATTCTGATGTCGCCTTTCCTCGATCACGTTTTTCAGAAGAGCTGCTCGCCGAATTGAAATCGGTTGCGCCCTCGCTGGTCGAAGAAGATCATGATCAAATCATTGTTCGTCACTTGTACATTGAGCGACGCATGACACCTTTGAACATCTGGCTGACCGAAGCCGAGGCTGCGGGCGATGAAGCAAAGATGGAGCATGGTGTCATGGAATACGGTAATGCGATCAAGGATTTGGTGGCCGCGAATATTTTTCCAGGCGACATGCTGTACAAAAATTTTGGCGTGACCCGCCAGGGGCGTGTGGTGTTTTACGATTACGACGAAATCGAATACATCTCGGACTGCAATTTCCGCGACATACCCGCGCCGCGTAATGAAGAAGATGAGATGTCTGCCGAGCCGTGGTACTCGGTGGCGAAAAATGATGTGTTTCCCGAGCAGTTTGGTGTCTTTTTGCTGGGAAATCCCAAAGTCAGGCAATACTTCATGAAGCATCATGCCGATCTGCTGACAGCAGATTACTGGCGGCAGCGCAAATTGCGGATACAGGAGGGTCAGATTGAAGATGTTTTTCCGTATCCGCAGGAAATCCGGTTTATTCATCAGGCACATACCCCGGCCGTGAAAGCGGCCTGAACTTTTTATTGGAGAGAACAATGCAAGACCCAATCGTGATCGTCGGCGCCGCACGTACCCCTATGGGTGCTTTTCAGGGCGATTTTTCTTCGCTGTCTGCACATGATCTTGGCGCGGTAGCGATCCGCGCTGCGGTTGAGCGCGCCGGCATTCAACCCGACGTCGTCAATGACGTTATTTTTGGTAACTGTCTGATGGCGGCTCAGGGACAAGCCCCGGCACGTCAGGCATCGATCAAGGCGGGTATTCCCGTTTCGGCGGGTGCAGTCACGCTGTCCAAAATGTGCGGATCGGCGATGCAGTCCACCATCTACGGCTTTGATTCTCTGGTTGCTGGTACGAATGATGTGGTGGTCACCGGTGGCATGGAATCGATGACCAATGCACCGTACCTGGTGCCGAAAGCACGCGGTGGTTACCGCATCGGCCACGGCATGCTGTATGACCACATGATGCTCGATGGTCTCGAGGATGCGTATGAAAAGGGTCGTGCAATGGGCACCTATGCGGAAGACTGTTCGGCCAAATATCAGTTCAGCCGTGAAGCGCAGGATGCATTCGCCATTGAGTCCGTCAAGCGCGCGCAGGCAGCGACCGCCGACGGCAGCTTTGCGTGGGAAATCGCGCCGGTCACCGTGACAGGCCGTGGCGGCGATGTCGTGATCGACAAGGACGAAGGTCCGCTCAAAGCCAAGATCGACAAGATCCCGCAACTCAAGCCGGCATTTAAAAAAGATGGCACGATCACGGCCGCCTCCTCATCGTCGATCAATGACGGTGCAGCGGCACTGGTGCTGATGCGCGAGTCCACCGCGAAAAAACTGGGTGTCAAACCCATCGCCCGCATTCTTGCGCATACCCGCCACTCGCAGGAGCCGAACTGGTTCACTACGGCACCTGTCGGCGCGATCGAAAAGCTCTATGCAAAAACCGGCTGGAGCAGCAAGGAAGTCGATCTCTTCGAAGTCAATGAAGCCTTTGCCGCAGTCGCCATGGCAGCGATGAAAGAGCATGACATCGCGCATGACAAGATCAACATCCATGGCGGTGCTTGTGCGCTCGGCCATCCCATTGGTGCCTCGGGTGCTCGCATCATCGTCACCCTCTTGGGCGCGCTGAAAAAAACCGGTGGCAAGCGCGGTGTCGCCGCATTGTGTATCGGTGGCGGTGAAGCGACTGCAATGGCGCTGGAGATGGTTTAAGAAGAGGATCTGAGGAGACATCTGAAAAATGACAACGGCTCTGATCATCGGTGCATCGCGCGGCATTGGCCGGGAGTTTGTTCGCCAGCTGCTAGCGAATAAATACAAAGTATTTGCAACGGCGCGTGATGATGAATCGCTCAATCGCCTGGCGTCCGAAGGTGCGCAGGCGATTCGTACCGATGTGACGGTGCCGGAGTCGCTGGCCGAGCTGCCTTGGCGGCTCGACGGCGAGCAGCTCGATTTGGTGGTTTATGTAGCGGGTGTGTTCGAGTCTTTTGATGGTGCGACCGAGCCACCTGCCGTGGCTGCTTTTGATGCCACCATGCATGCGAATGTGCTGGGTGCGATGCAAAGTATTCCCTTGATCGCGCCTCTGCTGAAACCGTCTGTCGGCCGGTTTGCTTTTATCACCAGCGGCATGGGCAGCATTGCTGACGCTGAGTCCAGTATGGGCTGGATTTATCGTGCGTCGAAAGCCGCCCTGAATATGGCGGTGCATTCGGCCAGCCATGATTACCCGGGCATCACGCTGGTGACGATGAATCCGGGTTGGGTGAAAACCGATATGGGTGGATCGGGTGCACCGACGACGGTGACGGACAGCGTCGCGGGCATGCTTGGTGTGATTGGCAAACTCAGGCAGTCGGACAGCGGCAGTTTTCAGAGCTATGACGGCAGGAAGATGGAGTGGTAGTGATATTTTCAGAGACACTGGATCCCGGCATGCGCCGGGATCCAGCGTCGTTGCTTAACTGACTGACCTTGGGCGAGAGCCGAGATTCACCTAGCCCGTAATGCATCATTGCTTTACTCGATAAATAAAAACGATGGTCTTATCCGAACAACACCAGATGATCCGCGACGCGCTGCGTGATTTTTCACAGCAGCAGCTCGCACCGAACGCAGCACACTGGGATCGCCAACGCGCGTTTCCGCGCGAGGCACTGGCACAGCTTGCGTCGCTCGGCGCTTTCGGCGTCGCAGTGCCTGAATCACTGGGAGGTGCCGGCCTTGATTATCTGTCGCTCGCACTCGTGATCGAAGAAATCGCGGCGGGCGATGGCGGTACCTCGACCATCATTTCGGTCAATAACTGTCCGGTCTGCAGCATCGGCATGTCTTATGCGAATGACGCACAGAAAAAACAATGGCTGATGCCACTGGCCGCCGGCAAAATGCTGGGCGCCTTTGCATTGACTGAGCCGCATGCGGGCAGCGACGCATCAGCCCTGCGTACCACCGCCACGCGTGATGGCGACAGTTATGTGATTAATGGCGTCAAGCAGTTCATCACCAGCGGTAAAAACGCGGATGTCACTATCGTGTTGGCGGTGACGAATAAGGCGGCTGGCAAGCGCGGCATCAGTGCGTTCTGGGTGCCCACCAGCACCCCCGGCTATATCGTCGCGCGTGTCGAGGAAAAGCTCGGTCAGCATTCGTCGGATACCGCGCAACTGATTTTTGAGAACTGCCGCGTATCTGCTGATCAGTTGATTGGTGAAGAGGGTATGGGCTACAAAATTGCCTTGTCCGGTCTCGAAGGCGGTCGCATCGGTATCGCAGCGCAAGCAGTGGGTATGGCGCGTGCTGCCTTTGATGCTGCACTGGTGTATGCCAAGGATAGGCAGAGTTTCGACAAGCCTTTGTTTGAGCATCAGGCAGTGCAATTTCGGCTGGCCGATATGGCCACACGGCTGGAAGCTGCGCGGCAGATGGTTTGGCATGCTGCGAGCATGAAAGATGCGGGGCTGCCTTGTCTGAAAGAAGCGGCGATGGCCAAGCTGTTTGCCAGCGAAGTCGCCGAGCAGATTTGCAGCGAGGCGATACAGATCCATGGCGGTTATGGTTATCTGGCCGATTTCCCGGTGGAGCGCATTTATCGTGACGTGCGTGTCTGCCAGATCTATGAAGGTACCAGTGACATACAAAAAATTCTGATTGGTCGTGCATTAGCGTAAATTCGATGAGTAAAAATAATAAGCCTTGCCCTTGTGGTGGGCCATCGCTGGAAGCATGCTGTGGCCGTTTTTTAAGCAAAGAAAATAATCCTGTAACAGCGGAAGAGCTGATGCGATCACGTTATACCGCCTATGTTGTCGGCGATGAGGATTACCTCAAGGCCAGCTGGCATGCATCTACCCGCCCTGCCGAGTCGGTGGTAGATGCATCGATCAAATGGCTGGCGCTTGACCTGCGAAATGCGCAGGAAGAGGATGACGAAGCCATCGTGGAATTTGTCGCCCGTTGTCGCGTCAGCGGGCGCGGCCATCGCCTGCATGAAACCAGCCACTTCGTCCGCGAGGCAGGGCAGTGGTTTTACGTGGATGGTACGTATGAAAAAAATGATAAAGGCCAGTAACCATGCCCGTTCTTGAATCCCGACTTAATTCGCGTTCCCCCGAATTCACTGCCAACGCCAACGCCATGCAGGCATTGGTCGATGATTTGCGCGCGCATTGCGAAAAACTGGCGCTGGGTGGCGGAGAAGAGGCGCGGAAAAAGCATACCGGCCGTGGCAAGCTGCTGCCCCGTGAGCGGGTTAATCAGCTGCTGGATCCGGGCACGCCCTTCCTCGAGTTTTCCCAGCTTGCTGCATTCAATATGTATGACAATGCTGCGCCATCGGCGGGTATCATCACCGGCATCGGTCGCGTCAAAGGACAGGAGTGCGTCATCGTGTGCAATGACGCTACCGTCAAAGGCGGTACCTATTACCCGATGACGGCAAAAAAACATTTACGCGCACAGGAAATCGCTCAGCAAAATCATCTGCCTTGTATTTATCTGGTCGACTCCGGTGGCGCGAATCTGCCCAATCAGGATGACGTGTTCGCCGACCGTGAACATTTCGGCCGCATTTTTTACAATCAGGCACAGATGTCTGCCCAAGGCATACCGCAAATTGCGGTCGTCATGGGTTCATGCACGGCGGGTGGAGCCTATGTGCCTGCGATGAGCGATGAATCCATCATCGTCAAAAATCAGGGCACAATTTTTCTCGGTGGCCCGCCGCTGGTGAAAGCAGCGACTGGTGAAGTCGTCAGCGCTGAAGATTTGGGCGGTGGCGATGTGCATACGCGTCTGTCGGGCGTGGTCGATCATCTTGCACAGGATGACCATCATGCCCTGTCAATTGCGCGCAATATCGTGGGCCACTTAAATCGTAGCAAACCGGTCAGCGTGCAGCTGCGCGAGAGCGCAGAACCAAAATACGACCCGCGTGAAATCTACGGCGTTATTCCGACGGATACTCGCAAACCCTATGACGTGCGTGAAGTCATCGCCCGTATCGTCGATGGCAGTGAGTTCGATGAATTCAAAGCACGTTTCGGCAGCACGCTGGTGTGCGGCTTTGCGCATTTGTATGGCATGCCAGTCGGTGTCATCGCCAACAACGGCATTCTGTTTTCCGAGTCGGCAGTTAAAGGCGCGCATTTCATCGAGCTGTGCTGCCAGCGCAAGATACCGCTGGTCTTCCTTCAAAACATTACCGGCTTTATGGTGGGCCGCAAATATGAAAACGAGGGCATCGCGCGTCACGGTGCCAAGATGGTGACTGCGGTGGCAACAGCGGCCGTGCCGAAATTTACCGTCATCATTGGCGGCAGCTTTGGTGCCGGCAATTACGGCATGTGTGGCCGGGCATTCTCGCCGCGCATGCTGTGGATGTGGCCCAACGCCCGCATTTCGGTGATGGGTGGCGAGCAGGCCGCAAGCGTGTTGGCGACCGTTCGGCGCGATGGCATCGAAGCGCGCGGCGGCAGCTGGTCGGCTGAAGAAGAAGCAGCGTTCAAGACACCGATACGCGAACAATATGAATTGCAGGGTCATCCTTACTATGCAAGCGCACGGCTTTGGGATGACGGCGTCATCGATCCCGCCGACACGCGTACCGTACTCGGCCTCGGATTGTCGGCAGCGCTGAATGCGCCGATACCTGAAACGAAATTTGGCCTGTTCAGAATGTGATGCAGAATGTGACGCACAATGTGACGAGCGGCGCTGACGATTGGGTCACCCGCAGTCTGGCCAGTGTCTGGCATCCCTGTACGCAAATGCAGCATCATGAGGCCATGCCACTGGTCGCTATCAGTCACGGGCGCGGTGCGTGGCTGCATGATCATCAGGGTCAACGCTATCTGGATGGCGTGAGTTCCTGGTGGGTGAATTTATTCGGTCACGCGAACCCGCGCATCAATGAAGCACTGAAAGACCAGCTCGACCGGCTTGAGCATGCGATGCTCGCTGGGTTCACGCATGAGCCGGTGGTCCAATTATCTGAGCGCCTGTCGGCTAAAACGAAGCACGTACTCGGTCATTGCTTCTATGCGTCCGATGGCGCATCCGCTGTTGAGATCGCGCTGAAAATGAGTTTTCATTATTGGCGTAACAGCGGACATGCCGGTAAACAGGAATTCGTTTGCCTGCAAGGCAGCTATCACGGTGAGACGGTGGGTGCGCTGGCGGTGACGGATGTACCGCTGTTTACCGAGGCTTACGGCGGCATGATCCGTCGCGCGCATGTGGTGATGAGTCCCGATGCGCGTCAGGCGGCACAACATGAAACAGATTCGGATGTGACTGCGCGCGCCATCCAGGCGATGCGCACCTTGCTGGAGCGTCGCTCGGCCAAGATCGCGGCCGTGATCGTCGAGCCGCTGGTGCAATGCGCGGTGGGTATGGCGATGCATGCGCCAGAGTATTTGCGCCAGCTGCGGTTGCTCTGCGATGAATTTGACGTGCATCTGATTGCGGATGAAATCGCGGTCGGCTGTGGCCGCACCGGTACCTTCTTTGCTTGTGAACAGGCAGGCATCTGGCCTGACTTCGTCTGCCTGTCAAAAGGAATTAGCGGCGGCTATCTTCCGTTATCGCTGGTGATGACGACCGATACGATTTATCAAGCCTTCTATCATCCGGACACCGCGCGCGGCTTTCTGCATTCACATTCGTATACGGGCAATCCATTGGCATGCCGCGCGGCGCTGGCCACGCTGCAGATTTTCGATGATGACGATGTGATCACCCGAAATCAACAGCGCGCCCAAAAAATTGCGCAGGCCTTGCAGCCGATCGCAGCGCATCCAATGGTGAGTCATGTGCGTCAGCGCGGCATGATCGCTGCATTTGATGTGACGCCTGCCGTCAGAGATGGATTTGCCCGGCGGTTTTTTACGACAGCACTGCAAAAAGAATTGTTGCTTCGCCCGATCGGTACGACGGTGTACTGGATGCCGCCTTTTATTCTGTCGGATGAAGAGATCAGTTGGTTGGGCGAGAGAACGCTGGAAGTTTTACATCTAACGACACAATAAAAATAAGTACGTAACAGGAATTAGTTGTGAATCAGGCATGGAAGTCGTGCAGTAAGTTAATGGTCATCAGTAAAGCAACGACGCTGGATCCCGGCCTGCGCCGGGATGACGACTTTGAGGCCAACAATTCTTCAAATGTCATCCCGGCGCAGGCCGGGATCCAGCGGCTTTCGTTGTGTATCCGATGACTTTGCCAATAAAAAATACAAAGCTACTTAGTACCGGAGCGGTTGCCATGTTCAAAAAAATCCTTATCGCCAATCGCGGCGAAATCGCCTGTCGTGTCGCAGCCACCGCGCGTCGTATGGGCATCGCCTCGGTAGCGGTGTATTCCGAGGCGGATGTGCGGGCGCGTCATGTGGCCTTTTGCGATGAAGCGATCGCCATTGGCCCGGCGGCTGCCAGTGAAAGTTATCTGAACATCGAGCGCGTGATTGCCGCTGCAAAGCAGAGTGGCGCAGAAGCTATTCACCCCGGTTATGGTTTTCTCTCGGAGAATGAAGCCTTTGCTGCGGCTTGCGAGCGGGCCGGCGTTGTGTTCATCGGTCCGCCTGCGTCGGCGATCCGTGCGATGGGTTCCAAATCGGCGGCCAAGTCGCTGATGGAAAAAGCACAGGTGCCATTGGTACCCGGCTATCACGGTGATAATCAGGATCCCGCATTTCTTCAGACGCAGGCAGATCAGATCGGCTATCCGGTCTTGCTGAAGGCCAGTGCTGGTGGTGGCGGCAAAGGCATGCGCGTGGTGACTCGTTCTGAAGAATTTGCCGATGCGCTCGCCTCCTGTCAGCGCGAAGCGAAAAACAGTTTTGGTGACGAACGCGTGCTAGTAGAAAAATATCTGACGCGTCCGCGCCATATCGAGATACAGATTTTTGCAGACACGCAGGGCAATTGCGTCAGCCTGTTCGAACGCGATTGTTCGGTGCAACGCCGTCATCAAAAGGTCCTTGAAGAAGCGCCGGCGCCGGGCATGAGTGAGGAGCGCCGTCAGGCGATGAGTGCAGCGGCGGTGGCTGCAGCCAAAGCGGTGGCTTATGTTGGCGCCGGGACGGTCGAATTCATTGCGAATCCGGATGGCAGTTTTTATTTCATGGAAATGAACACGCGGCTGCAGGTCGAACACCCGGTGACGGAAATGATCACCGGTACCGATCTGGTGGAATGGCAGTTGCGTGTCGCAGCAGGCGAACGTCTGCCGCAATTGCAGCATGAACTCGCGATCACAGGTCACGCGATTGAAGCGCGTATCTATGCTGAAAATCCTGAAAAAGGATTTTTGCCTTCGACTGGCAGACTTGATTACTTGCACATGCCCTCTGCGGTGGAGTTCACGCAGGGTGATGTGCGTATCGATGCGGGCGTCAGAGAGGGCGATGTGATTTCGCCGTTCTACGATCCGATGATTGCCAAGCTCATCGTGCACGGAAAAGACCGGGCTGAGGCGCTGGCGCGCATGGGACAGGCGCTGGCGGATTTTCAGGTCGTTGGGCCGTCAACCAATGTGGCTTTTCTTGGCCGCCTGATGGCCAGTGCGCCGTTTGCTACCGCGGATCTCGATACGGGCCTGATCGAGCGACACCAGGACAGCCTGTTTCCCGGACCGCAAACGTTGCCGCTGGCGGTACTTGCGCTGGCGGCGGTCAGTCTGGTGGCATCAACATCCGCATCAACAGAAAAAAACGACCCTTGGGCGCAGTTGTCGGGGTGGCGCATGAATGGCACTTACCAGCGCAGCCTCGCCTTTTCATCCGAAGCAGGCGAGCAGCCGATTACGCTGTCGTATCGTCGCGATGCCTTGTGGCTGCAAACCGGCGTGTCAGACATATCTTCAGAACAAACGACCGAGGTACCGCTGCACGATATCAATGTCGATCAGTCAGCGGTACAGCTGCGGCTGGATGGTCTGCAACTGCATGGTCATGTGGTCCGGCAGCAGGATATCTTTCATGTGTTTCATGGTGGTCAACACGGGCAAATTCTCTGGCGCGATCCGATTGCGCATGCCGGTGAAGGGGAAGTCGATGCGGGCAGGCTGACAGCGCCCATGCCCGGCAAGATCATTGCGCTGCTGGTGGATGCGGGTGAGCGTGTGGCCCGAGGTGCGCCCTTGCTCATCATGGAGGCAATGAAAATGGAACATACGATCAGCGCACCGGCGGACGGCACCGTCAGCGAGCTGCTGTATGCGGTCGGCGATCAGGTCGATGAAGGTGCGCAGTTGCTCACCTTGTCGGTGGGGGAGGCGTGATGCGTGCATTGCCTGAGAGCGTCAAATTGGTCGAAGTGGGCCCGAGAGACGGCTTGCAAAATGAGAAGGACACCATACCGGCCGACATCAAGATCGCGCTGGTGGATCGACTGACGGCGGCGGGATTCATGAATATCGAAGCGGCGTCGTTTGTATCACCCAAGTGGGTGCCGCAAATGGCGACTTCGGGCGAGGTGATGGAAAAGATCGCACGCAAGCCTGGCACGATCTACTCGGCGCTCGTACCGAACATGAAGGGCTTTGAGGCCGCACTGGCTGCCCGGGCTGACGAGATCGTTATTTTCGGTGCGGCATCGGAAGCCTTCTCGCAAAAGAACATCAACTGTTCGATTGCGGAATCGATTGCACGCTTTCGGGAGGTGGCTCAGGCGACCAAAGATCAGGGCTTGCGGCTGCGGGGCAGTATCAGCTGCTCGCTGGGTTGTCCGTATCAGGGTGAAGTGACACCGGACGCGGTGGCCGATGTGGCGAGCCGACTGCGCGATATCGGCTGCGACGAAATTGATGTGGCCGATACGATCGGCGTGGGTACGGCCGTGCAGGTACAGCGCGTATTCGAACGCGTGTCCCGGGAGTTTCCTGTGCATCAGCTCGCCGGCCATTTCCATGACACGTATGGGCAGGGACTAACGAATGTTTATGCAGCACTAGAGGTCGGCATCAGCATTTTCCATGCGTCGGTCGCCGGACTCGGTGGCTGCCCGTATGCGAAAGGTGCGACCGGTAATATCGCGACGGAGGATGTGCTGTATCTGCTCAACGGCCTGGGTATCACAACGGGGATTGATCTGGATGCGGTGGTCGATGCCGGACAATTCATTTCGAATCATCTGTGCCGCAAAGCTGTCAGCCGCGCCGGCAATGCGATTGCAGCGCGACGCGGCCACTGAAAAATACCGAGCCACACTGACCGATACCGAGCGACATTGAGGGAGACAAAATCATGAGTCCGAAACTGCAGCCCGGCCTACAGTTTGAATGGAAAACCATCGTGCCCGAGCATTCGGTAGTGCCGCAGCTGTTTGGTTCGCAAACGCCGTTTGCAAAGGATATGCCCTCGGTGATGGCGACCGGTTACATGGTCGGCCTGATGGAGCTGGCGTGCACGCAGGGCATTATGGATTATGTCGACTGGCCGAACGAACAAAGTCTGGGCACCCATGTAAGCTTTTCACATCTGGCTGCTACGCCGCCGGGTATGATGCTTACCATCCGCGGTGAGGTGACCGCAGTTGAAGGCCGGCGGGTGCGTTTTCGTGTGGAAGCCTGGGATGGTCTGGACAAAATCAGTGAGGGCGAGCATGAACGTGCCATCATTACGCCCGAAAAATTTCACGAGCGTCTGAGCGATAAAAAACGTCGCGCTGGCTTGTAAGAAAATTCTGATTTCATGGACCTGACCCATTTCGATCCTGCCGACCACAGCGGACCCTTGCCCTCGCCCTGCATCAGCATTTGTCAGATGGACGAGGTAACCGGCTGGTGTAAAGGCTGTCAACGTACGATTGAGGAAATCATCGACTGGAGTGTTGCGCCAGAAGCAAAAAAACGACAGATCTGGCTGGCCATAAACGAGCGCCGCGCGGCAAAATAATCCCCTTTGCCGAAATACTCTTCCGCTGACATGTTGAGGGCGGTGAGGATTGTCGCCTTTTCTGTTGGTCTGACGAAGGACATCGCATGCAACCCAGTTTTTATCAGCCCGCCGTTGTTGTGACCGGCCCTGCCTATAGTCCCTGGTTCAAAATGCTGGCCACACTGTTTACGGTCGGCGTGATTGCCTATGGCATCAGTTTTTCGATGCGGTTTTCCCTGGAGGATTATGGCTGGGGTGTGATCACGCTGATGCTCGCTGCGCTGGTTTTGCTGCTGGTGTCGTTTTATGGATTTTTGTATTCGACGGTCACGATCGATGAAAAGGGGATCAAACAAACTTGGGTCATTAACCGTCAGGTGCAGTGGCCCGATATCCGGGGTGCGAAAATGATCGGCATACCGCGTGCCGGCTGGCTCTCGCCCCCCCGGCTGGTGGTTCGCACGGGGACGGCTTTTTATACGTTCAACGGTGGTACCCAAGCTTTGCTGACCGAGTTCGCCAGAATATCGCTGGCTTACGAGATGAGAAAATGAAACTTCCTGACTCCCTGCATGTGCTGGAGCGTGGCTGGCTCTCTTCCAATAACATTGTTTTTATTGGCGAGGACAGAACCGCGATTGTCGATACGGGTTACTGCACCCATGAGGAGCAAACGCTGGTGTTGGTCCGGCATCTCCTCAAAGGCCGACCGCTGGATGCGATCTACAACACGCATTTGCATTCTGATCACTGCGGCGGCAACACACTCTTGCAGAAAAGTTTTCCTATGGCGCGCACCTTTGTTCCGGCAGCGGAATTCAATCGGGTGCAGAACTGGGAGCGCACGCAGCTGACGTTCGAAGCTACCGGGCAGCGTTGCGAACGTTTCCGAGCCGATGCTGTGGTGAATGCCGGGGAGAAGATCCGGTTAGGTAATCTCGAATGGTCTGCACTGTGCGCGCCCGGCCATCACCCCTATTCCTATGTCTTGTTCTGCGAGACACACGGCATACTGATTTCAGCCGATGCTTTGTGGGAGAAGGGTTTTGGGGTCGTGTTTCCTGCACTGGACGGACTGTCGGGTTTCAGAGAGACGCGGGCCACCTTGCAGATGATCGAGGCACTCGATGTCAGACTCGTGATACCCGGACATGGCAAACCCTTTACAGCAGTAAAAAAAGCGATTGAAGTCGCCCATTCACGTATCGATTATCTTGAAGCCGATCCACTGCGTAATGCACAAAACGGGATCAAAGTTTTGCTGAAATTTTTACTGATGGAGCGTCAGCGTATCAAACTCTCCGAAGTACCCAAGCTGCTCAATTCGATTCCTCTGGTGAAGTCGGCGAATCAGCGGCATATGAACTTCGGGCAAATTCATCTGGCACACTGGGCGATTACGCAGCTTCGCCGGGCGGGTGCGCTGGATGTGCAGGATAACTATCTGGTCGATGTCGAGGCAAAGGCCGGATAGTCATTGAAATACGCGTGTTGTACGGGCGCTTGTCGGTCCTTATGCGTCTTTCGGGCAGGATCCGGCGTCTTTGTTCAGACAGTCCTTGCCTGACTCCAGCAAGGATTTGACCACCGTCTCCAGACCACGCTGCTGCCGACAATCGGTGTCTTCTTGTCCCGACATCATGTCGGCATAAGCCTGAAGCATCTCCGATCGCGGACCGCTCTGCTGGCTGTCATCCGATTCATCGTGCTCGTGCGGCAGACGCGGAACGCCATTCATTTTCGCTGGATGGCCTAGCCGCACCTGAAAACTCCTGCCATCGGTTTCCATCGCGCGCTCCTAGTAAAACCATTGGAGTGCGTAGCAGACAGAAAATTCAGACACCTTCCACAATAAACAAGCGTCCGTCAGCTGCAGCCTGTCGCATTAGTTTCAGTTCGGTGTAAGCGGCGGATGAGTACCATTCGCGCGCCCTCTGCAACGATGGAAATTCCAGGATCACTGTACGCATCTGGTCGTGATGTGTGTCATCGATACCTTCACACTGAATTCGCGTACCACCGCGTACGAGAAACTGACCGTCATAGGCTTGCACATTCGGCAGAACTTCTTTGCGATACGCTTCATACGATGCCTGATCCCTGATGACGAGTTCGGCAATAACATACGCTTTGGTCATGGCTTTACCTTGGATAGGTGGTGGCAGCAAGTCGCGTGCGCGCTGCTGAGTATTCATTTTTCAGACGTTCGACTACTTCTGCAACGGTAGGTACATCGTTCATCATGCCGACACCCTGACCGGCGCCCCAGATATCGCGCCAGGCCTTGGCGCCGCGATCGCTGGCAAAGTTCATCGCCGACTTGTCGGCCACAGGCAAATTTTCTGGATCAAGACCTGCTTTTACGATGGATTTTTTCAGATAGTTGCCATGCACACCGGTAAAAAGATTCGTGTACACCACATCGGCTGCCGTGGATTCAACGATGGCTTCGCGATAGTCTTCGCTGGTATTGGCCTCTTGTGTTGCCAGCCAGCGCGAGCCAATGTAGGCGAAATCTGCACCCATCGCCTGCGCCGACAGAATGGCATCACCGGTCGCAATCGATCCGGACAAGGCAATCGGGCCATCAAAAAATTTACGCACCTCGCCGACCAGGGCAAAAGGTGACAAGCCACCCGCATGCCCGCCCGCGCCGGCTGCGACCAGGATCAGACCGTCAACACCGGCTTCCAGCGCCTTTTGTGCGTGACGTATCGAAATGATATCGTGCAAAACAATACCGCCATAACTATGAATGGCCTCCAGCATTTCAGCGGGAGGCGCGCGCAGCGACGAAATGATGATCGGTATTTTGTGGCGGACGCAGACTTCAACGTCATGCGCCAGGCGGTCATTGGACTGGTGCACGATTTGATTGACAGCGATCGGGCCAATGACGGCGTTCGGATGTGCCGCCTTGTGCGCGTCCAGCGCTGCCTTGATGTCGCTTAGCCAGGTGTCGAGCATCTCTGCCGGACGTGCATTCAATGCGGGGAAGGAGCCCACAATACCAGCCTTGCATTGCTCGATCACCAGTTGCGGACCGCTGGCGATAAATAGCGGTGAGCCGATGACCGGCAGACTCAGGTTTTGCAGGACAGTGGGTAGTGGCATTCAAATCTCCGGGGGCTTTAATGTTGTGCGCGCAATTATAGGCGAAGCCCTGATGCTGCCCGGCAGGCTTCGCCCCGCTCTGCATCAATCAGCAGCGAGCGCCGTCATCCATCGCATCAGCCCGTCCAGTCTTTGCCACAACTCCGTCGGTGATTGAGGGTCTGGCAGGCCACAGTTGTAATGATCAAATAGGGCGCGCGCATCGGCATCCATGCCACGCCGGATCGCTTCCCACACCGTGACGCG
>CAZXDB010000001.1:121332-127698 GCA_964639465.1 uncultured Bifidobacterium sp.
GGGCGCGCGCATCGGCATCCATGCCACGCCGGATCGCTTCCCACACCGTGACGCGACATCCGGTGGGCTGCATGCCGGGTGCGGTACCGGTAAACCGGTAGGGCAGATTCAGTGACTCCCACTCGCGTCTGACGTCCTGCGCGGCCATTTGCAGACGGCCTGACTCCACCGGGACGCGCACTTGCCAGGCATGTTCAGCTGGGTAGGCTTCTTCACTTTCCTGTCTTGTCATGAAGTGCGCCGGCCATTCGCGAATCTGGGCGTCGCCCGGCGCGAGGTGGTACCCGGAGTGCATGTAACGGTGACCGATGTCGACAGCATTTTTATGCTTATCCGGCACCAGCGATAGCGAGGGTGTGATCCAGGCGTGCCCCAGCGCGACACCGGCGGTCGGCTGGATTTGTATCTGACCAAAGCGCTGCGCCTCCTGAAGTACGGCGCGCGCTTTTGCCTGCAAAGCGGAGTCACCGCTCGGTAGCTGGTGACTGTAAATTTTTTCCAGCGCAGCCGACAAGTCTTGCCGTTGTCTTTGCATCAGCTGATCCGGTGGTGCAGCGATACCGAACAGCTTTTGGGTCAGCAGGAGCTCGAGTACGTCTCGCAGTACCTCGGCGAACAGAGTGCCTTGCGGATCCAGGGTCAGCGCTTCGGCCGTTGCGCTGTCGATCATTAGCACTCGCTGTGTGATGCTCACTGTACTGGCCTTCGTTAGCAATGACCCAGTGCCGATGGCAGACAGCTCGACGGGTAAATCCAGTGCCCGCCCCAGCAGTCTGACGCTGTGAAACAAGTCTTGTGGTGTTTTGCAGGACTGCTGCCAGTGCACAGCACACACCGGCAAGGCAGTCCGTGCTGCAGTGGCCAGTTGGCATTGCAGGGGCTGGCTTTGCAGCTGCTGAACGCGCTTCTCCAGATCTTGCAGCAGGTCAAAAAAATCGGAGGTCTGTATCAGGGTACGGTGAAAGGAATGTGGCGGACCATTCGCAAAGCCATGGTCCCGGTACATCACGTCATCGATGATGGTCTCAACCACATTGCAGCCAAATCCTGCTGCCCTTAGTGAATCAGATAAATGATGCAATTCATCGGCACTCAGAGGCGAGAGATGCATGCGTAGCAGTGCAAGGAAATACTGACGGCTTTCTGCATCATCGTCGATGCCGGGACGAATCGATTGCAGCAGATTGTCCATGGCCAGTCGCAGAAAACCCTGTGTGCTTCGCAGATCAGCCGGCGCTTTTTGCGCTTTCAGTTCGTTGAGCAATAACCGAAGTGAAAGCCCGCTATGCCGACTGGCGTCGAAATAATAAGTCGCTTTAGGCTGGCGCTGAGTCAATTTGGGCGTTTGTTTTGCCGCGCTGGTTGGTGAATGGGTGGCCAGCTTGCTGCTCGTTACAGGGCGTGGACGCAAGCGGGTAATCAGAGAATGCATAGGATTCCTTTCCAGTCGATCACCGGCAGGCATTGCCGGACCACTGATGAGTGGACGCAGACGCCGGCCAGTTTGATGCGTTTGGGAAAAGTAGCTTGAAGTGCCGCAAGCACTCCTTCTTTAGGGTGCGGTTAACAGATCAGGTGGTTGGTACGGCTTCTGGAGTTCCCTTGAATAAATTCTGTTTTTCGAGAACTCAGGACCTGATTTTGTGACGGAGTTTGACCATACCAGCTCGTCATTGTGTGCAAGGGCGAGATAATCGCCCGGGATTCCCTTTCTATTTTTATAATTTTCGTGATGAATACGAACAAATTTTCGTCGATACCCGCCTTTCCCCCCGCGCCCTCTGCCGGCATAGCAGTGGTTGATCAGCGCACCATTACGTCTGGGCTGGCGAATGACACATCGATCGGACCGGGCAGTGCGAGTCAACCCGCGCTGTCTTCAAGACCGAGGGCGGCTTTGCCCTCCGTCGAATCAGCCGGCATTGGCCCCGGCTCGAGGTGCAAGGCTTCATCGCTGACGCCCCATGGTCAGAAACTTGATGCGCTAGCCGCGCGTATGCTGCCTGCGCTCTTGGACATCAATCACGCGTTGGACGGTGCACCGGGCCCTGTGACGCGTGACACGCTGGAGAAGGCGATTGCATCGCCGTTACAGGGCAAGGACCTGCAAAAACTGTCGCTCCAATGGCCTGCTGATCTGATCAACAAGAACACGGTGATTGAATGGACGCAGCGCCTCGTTGCTGCATGTGACGGTGTGTACACATCACGCGGCATGCAAGCCTATATCGATGCGGTGACCGATCTGATTTTCGATGAGGGCCATGATGCGGCGGGCCTGCCGGGAGAGATTCGGGACCTGTGCGCGATGCTGACCAAAAATGCGCTTCAGTCAGGTATCGACCAGGGGCTGGACCGGGCGGCACTTCAGGGCTTGCGTAATACCGTCATCCTGCGATTCCTGATGGCTAATGTCTTTGTTCCGCATCTCCGGCCAACGGCTATGCGCGAACTGACCGACGACACAGGCTTGTACGCTTTCGATCGTCAGCTGTTCAGGCAGTTCTGCCATAAAACGACGGAGATCATCGACATTGATGCCGAGGCGATCGTCTTGCTGGCCGTGGCCCGCCAGACAAAACAACAGGGGCACTCGCAGACAGCATCGGTGATCTGAGGCAGATCGAATGGATATGCCAGAGCGCCCGGCGGTTTATTGATAACTGCGGGCGTCTTCGATGACTTTCCCGTCATTCGGCAGCGTACCTGCGGCGACCAGTCTGACGTCACCGCGCAATTTGGTGATGTCGCGAATCGTTGTCGAGATGGCGGCGGTTTCACCAGCCAGTGCCGCAGGATCCGCAACTTCACACGCCAGCGTCATCTGATCATCACCCATTTCGCCAGTAATAATCAGCCTTGCTTTGAGAATCACCGCGTGGCGACGTGCGATGTCGGCCACCTGGGATGGATGCACAAACATCGCACGCACCTTGGTCGTCTGATCCGCACGGCCCATCCAACCCTTGATTCGGGTGTTGGTTCTGCCGCAGGGCGAGGCATCGGGCAGGACGGCAGACAAATCGCCGGTCGCAAAACGTATCAGCGGGTAGTCGGGATTGAACGAGGTAATCACGACTTCTCCGACTTCACCAGGCGCGACCGGGTCACCGGTACCCGGGCGGACAATTTCTAGCAGCAGTGTTTCATCGAGCACCATGCCGGGGTGAACTTTGCCATCGGTGATGGTTTCATAGGCAATATTGCCGATATCGGCAGACCCGTAAGTCTGCAAGACATGAGGCACGCCATGGTCGTTGAGCCACTGGCGTAATGAAGGGGGCAGCGCTTCGGCACTCACCAGTGCATATTGCACGCTGCTGATGTCTTCGCCCATCTCAAGCGCTTTTTCAATAATGATCTTCAGGAACGATGGTGTGCCGGTATACACACGCGGGTGCAGCAGGCTCATCGCCTGCACTTGCATTTCGGTCTGACCGGTACCGGCAGGTATGACCGGGCAACCCAGTTTGCCAGCGCCACTCTCGACCATCAGCCCGGCCGGCGTGAAGTGATAAGCGAAGCAGTTCTGAATCAGGTCACCTCGCCGGACGCCCAGTGCATGCAGCGGACGCGCAAAGCGCCACCAGTCGGTGCCACGGCCTTCCGGATCAAAGATTGGCCCTGGCGACATGAAGACATGCGATAGACCTGCAACCGGTGTCGTGGTGAGCCCGCCAAAAGGCAGGGATGCCTGTTGCAGCGCTTTCAGGTCCGACTTGCGCGTGATGGGCAATTGCGCCAGCGCGTCACGCGAATCGATGTCGGATGCATTCACGCCCGAGAGTATCGATGCCCAGCCGGGCGCTTCTTGCGCGCGCCTGATCAGCGCAGGCAGAGCGTCCAGCAATTCTTTTTCGCGTATCAGAGGATCGCGCGCTTCGAGCGCATCATGGAAATCAGTCATCTTGGATATCAGGAAAAGGGATGCCAGGGAAAGGATCAGGCCAGCCAGCGTTTGCGGCGGCGATAAAATTTCATGTCACGGAAGCTCTTGCGATCGCCACCCGACATGCCGAGATAAAATTCTTTGACATCTTCATTCGTCGCCAGATCCGCAGCGGCACCTTCCATCACCACGCGTCCATTTTCAAGAATGTAGCCAAAGTCCGCGTAGCGCAAGGCGATGGTTGTGTTTTGTTCCGCCAGCAGAAAAGAGACCTGCTCGGTTTTATTCAGATCCTGCACGATACCGAAAATCTCTTCGACAATCTGTGGCGCCAGCCCCATCGAAGGTTCGTCGAGCAAAATCATCGAGGGCTTGGCCATCAGCGCTCGGCCAATCGCGCACATTTGCTGCTCGCCTCCCGAGGTATAGCCTGCCATCGAACTGCGGCGCTGCTTCAGTCTCGGGAAATAGTGGTACACCTTCTCCAGTGCATCTTTCAGTTCGCTGCGCGAAATTTTTCGGGTGTAAGCACCGGTCAGCAGATTTTCTTCGATGGTCAGATGGCCAAAGCAATGACGACCTTCCATCACCTGCGACAGACCCCGCTTCACCAGTTCGTTGGGCGTCAGCTGATCAATGCGATCGCCATTGAATTCGATGCTGCCCTTGGTCACATCGCCACGCTCGCCGCGCAGTAGCGTCGAGATGGATTTCAGCGTGGTTGACTTGCCGGCGCCATTGGCACCCATCAGTGCGACGATTTTCCCGCGCGGGACGGACAGTGACACGCCCTTGAGCACAAGGATCACGTGATCGT
The DNA here is from genome assembly GCA_964639465.1 of uncultured Bifidobacterium sp. GTDB lineage: Bacteria > Pseudomonadota > Gammaproteobacteria > Burkholderiales > Burkholderiaceae_D > Pernthalerella. The sequence goes on from CAZXDB010000001.1 coordinate 126,039, forward strand.
AAATGACCTCAATGTTATTGATGGTCAGGATGGACGGGTTCGGATTCATAAGGGCCATTCCGTTGGACTGCAAAAAATACCGGACCCGGGTTATGCCAGAGTCCGGCGATACTGCTTTCGGTGCCTGACTGCTTACTTGTAGCAGGCGACTTTGATATTTTTTTCTTTCGCATAGGCTGCCGATGAATCTTCAAGCAGCTTGCGTACCAATGCCTTGTCGCCGGTAATCCAGGTTTTGGACAAGGCCACCCATTTTTTGCCGTCCCATTGCTGGACCTTGGTCGCACCCGAGCCTTCGTGGTCATCGCACGAGGTTTTCACAGGCGGAAACAGGTCAGCCACACCGAGGGCCTTCTGCCGTGCCGCATCTACGTTCAGGTTTTCCAGACCCCAGCGGACTTGTTCGCCGGTCAGGACCTTGCCCTTGCCGAATTTGGCCTGTCCATTACGCAGGGCTTCGACCATCAGTACACCGGCGACAATGCCGCGCAAGTACATCGTGTTACCGACACGGTTTTTTTCCGACAGATTGCCTTTGCCTGCGCCATAAACAGTGCTGCGGATTTCATCGAGCAGCGGATAGTTGCCGGGTGTTGTGAAGCTCATGGTCGTGAAGCCTTTGGCCGCATCACCCGCGGGTATCGCATCTTCTTCAGCGCCTGCCCACCAGACACCCAGCATTTTTTCGCGCGGGAAGCCATTACGTTGCGCAGTTTTTAACGACACTGCACTCATCACGCCGTAGGTCCAGACAATCACGAAGTCGGGTTGCGCCTGGCGAATCTGCAGCCATTGCGACTGCTGATCATTACCCGGTGGCTGAACTGGAATCTTGATCAGTTCAAAACCGTATTTCGCCGCTTCGGCTTCCAGCACCGGCAGCGGTTCTTTGCCGTACGCCGAGTCGTGATACAGATGGACGATCTTCTTGCCTTTGAGCTTGTCCATGCCGCCCATTTTGTCACCCAGGTAATGCACCATCGCCGCTGCCTGATTCCAGTAGCTGGTCACCAGCGGGAAAACGTAGGGGAATACCTTACCGTTTGCTGCATCGGAGCGACCATAGCCTAGTGTTGTCATCGGAATTTTGTCTGTACCGACGCGATCGAGAATGCCGTAAGCGATGCCCGTTGACAGGGGCTCGACCAGTGAGGCGCCGCCGTTTTTGCTTTTCAGGCGCTCGTAACATTCCACGCCGCGCGACGCGTTGTACTCTGTTTCGCATTCTTCCCAGATCAGCTTGACGCCATTGATGCCGTTGTCACGCATATTGACCAGGGTCATGTAGTCGATGATGCCGCCGTAGAAACCAGTACCACCGGCGGCATAAGGGCCGACACGATACGACAGCATGGGTATGAATTGCTGCGCCGTCGCGGCGCTGGCAGCGGTGAGCAGCAGTGCGCTCACCATGAGCGATTTCAGTAATTTCATAGTCTCCTCCACAAAAAATAATTCGGGTGATGCAGCTACTTAAGTAGTTCTCTATTTTTCATTGTCAAAATCATCTGATACACAATGAACGACGCTGGATCCCGGCCTGCGCCGGGATGACGTTTTAAGAACGGTTGGCTTCAAAATCGTCATCACCTGCATGTGATGACTGCTACGTGGGCGTATCGCATGCGATCCGAACTCCCCACTCGCTCCCGGCGCAGGC
>CAZXDB010000002.1:0-113592 GCA_964639465.1 uncultured Bifidobacterium sp.
AGGCATGCCGCCAGCGTTCAATCTGAGCCAGGATCAAACTCTTCAGTTCAATCTCTGTTTTGTGCCATTTCTGGCAGGTTCCTAAGAACCGTCGCTCACTCAAAATACTGACAGGAATGTTCTTGCGAACCTTCCTATATTTCTTCGTGAGCACTTGATTTTTAAAGTATTACGATGTCGCCAAAGCTTCATCGTCGCACGCCATCAAGCGCCCACACTTATCGGCTGTTAATTTTTAAAGAACCTGCAATTTCACCGGCTTTCGCCGCGCCATCGAAGCGTTGTGTTCGATCAGCAAAGAAGCGGAATTATGCGGGGTTTTGTGAAATTCGTCAAGCATTTCGCCGACTATTTTTCTACCCGCCTGCGCTGTCGGGCTGTTTTGCCCATCAACTGCAGAGCCAGCTATTATGAGGAGCTTTCTTTCCCCCGTCAAGCGCCTGCTGCACACTTTTTTCGGGCCCCATCTAACTACCTAACTGGCACTCCCGCAAACTGCTGAGGCTTTTTATGGCCTTTTTGAAAACAGCTTTGCGCGGGAGCCGTAATGTATCAAAGTCCGCGGAAGCTTGGCAAGCGTTTTTCTATAAACGCTTTCATTCCTTCTTTCTGATCTTCTGTCGCGAACGTGCTGTGAAACAAGCGCCGCTCGAAATGTATACCCTCAGACAATGAAGATTCATAGGCGCGGTTCACCGCCTCCTTGATCATCATCACGGAAGGCGGCGACATCGCAGCAATGATGGCTCCCGCCTCCAGCGCCTCATCCATCAGACGATCCGCGCCGACCACGCGGGAGACCAGCCCGGCGCGCTCCGCCTCAGCGGCGTCCATAAAGCGCGCGGTCAGACACATATCCATTGCTTTGGCTTTGGACACCGCGCGCGGCAGTCGCTGCGTTCCGCCCGCACCGGGAATCGTGCCGAGCTTGATTTCCGGCTGGCCGAATTTCGCGTTGTCGGCAGCAATAATGAAATCACACATCATCGCGAGCTCGCACCCACCCCCGAGGGCATAGCCAGCAACTGCAGCAATAATCGGCTTGCGTACCCGACGGATCTGCTCCCAATTCCGCGTGATGTAATCGCCGTTGTAAACATCCGCAAAGGTATAGCTCGCCATCGCCCCGATGTCGGCGCCGGCAGCAAATGCTTTCTCATTGCCAGTCACAATCATGCAGGCAATTGCTGCATCCTGATCGAAGGCCAGCATTGCGTGTCCAAGCTCATCCATCAACTGATCATTGAGCGCATTCAAGGCTTTGGGTCGATTCAGTCTTACCAGCCCAACTTTTCCGTGAGTCTCGACGAGGATATTTTCATAATTCATTGTTGTCTCCATTGTGTCGCGTTGATCGAATGCCATGATTTTACTTGTCTCGGTTGAGATCCGAACTTTTCAGGCTTGACATGCACGGTTCTGTCGCTATGTTGAATCTGATTAGACTCCGTTCAGCACTTTGACTGCCTCGCCATGCAATCCGAGTTGCACGCCCTCGATCATCACTACGCACAGCTTCGTCAGCACATGTGCTGTCTGGCCGTGTGCGCCGACGCAGACGTGCCCGCGGTATTCACCGATGTCCTGTATTCGCTAGAACAATTGTTTGCTTTCGAAAACCAGCTAATGGACGCGCATCACTTCCCTGCAGCACGCTGTCATGTAGAGCAACACGCACGGGTACTCGGCGGCTTGCACCGCGCTCACGCACAAGTCATGGGTGGGCAACTCCAGCAGGGGCGGCACGCGGGCACACGGCTTTTAATGAGTTGGTTCGAACTTCATAATGGAACGCTGGATGCCTGCCTTTTGGTCTGGCTGGATTCCATCCAACCCAACCACCCAATTCCCGCGATGCCGCGTGAAACCTTACCTCCTCAGCTCATGCGCGATCTGACCCGCAAAGCAAGAGCTCTTTGGCGACCACCCAAAATCAGCGATCAGAGTAACGCTACGGGCAGATCAGGGCACAACAGACAGGGCTCGGGGGAGTAATAACCACATCTGACCCGACTGTTTCATTTTCCCGGCAGCCTCACCTGCTTCGTGACCAAAACCCCAGAATAAATCAGCGCGCACGGGATTGCGAATTGCACCCCCCGTATCCTGCGCCATCATCAATTGGCGCAGGGGCTGATCGCTGTTGGGTCGGGTTGTCGATAAAAATACGGGGGCGCCGAGTGTGATGAATTGAGGGTCAATCGCAACCGAGCGCCGCCCCGTCAGCGGCACACCCAGAGCACCGCGTGGCCCCTTACTGGCGTCGGTAATCATCTCTTCTTTAAAAAAGACCACGCTAGGGTTGGCGTTCAGCAGTTCCTGCAAACGATGGGGATTGGCGGCTGCCCAGGCTTTGATACCCTGCATCGATGCCTGCTCAAGCTTGAGTTCGCCCCGATCAATCAGATAACGGCCTATCGATTTGTAAGGATGACCGTTCTGATCTGCATAGGCCATGCGGATGGTTTCTTTGCTTTCGTCCAGCAAAACGCGACCCGAGCCCTGCACTTGCAGGAAAAAGGCATCGATCGCGTTATCGACCCATACCAGCTCTGTACCCTGAGGCAGCCTTTTTTGTTCGAGTTCGGCGCGGCTAAAGTAGGGCACGACCTTGTTACCGGACAGCCGGCCACGCAGCCGCATATTTTTTAGCTCAGGGTACAGACCACCCAAATCAACTGTCAGCAGATCACTCGGGGGACGATACAGAGGCGTCTGAAACAGGCCGCCCCGTGTCCGCGATCCGCGCAACAGAGGCTCGTAATACCCGGTAACCATCCCTGCCGAGCTACCATCCAGGTTGCGGACCTGATGCGGCAGAAACCGGGATTCAAAAAAATGTCTTATCGCCGCGCCGTCCGCGCCACTTAACTGCCGGGCATCGGTGCAGACATCCAGCCAACCAACGCGCCGGATCATCACCTCGCACGAAGCAAGAAAGGCTGGCCATAGTTGGGTGAGGTCATCCTCAGCCCAGCCCGGCAATTCTTCATAACTGACCACCCGCAAATAGTCTGCTGGCTTGATCGCCTCCGCTCTGGGCGGAGGTTGCACCGTAACCGAAGGCGTGGGCGTGGGCCTGGGTGGTGCTGATGGCTGGGGTGGCGTAACGCAGGCACTCAGCAACAAGGCCGCCGCGAGCAAAAGCGCAGTTACACTGGAGTATTGGCTTAGGTTTTTTTTCAGACGAGGCACGATTTTATGTGGTTATTATTTCTTGAGGCGGGACTCGCGCTGGGTTTATTGGTATTCATTGTCTGGTGGACCATGTTCTCCGGACGCAAAGACGATGATGACTGAGCGCCCGTTTCCTCGGGCCGCCAATGCAGCGATGCCTATTATCTCGCACGGCACACACTGGGAGCAGCCCGGTGTGACGCGGGCGGACTGCACGTGGTTCGCATTCCCTTCCGCACTCTTGTCAATGCAGTGTTCGCGGCAGAGAGAGAACAAATTCAGGTATTTTGGATTCGAACTGCTCGCCGTCCTCGGCGACACAAAAATATTCGCCGCGCATGGTTCCCTGCGGTGTGGCAAGTGAGGTCCCGCTGGTGTATTCGAACTGTTCGCCGGGCGCCAGCAAAGGCTGATGGCCGACCACGCCGAGCCCGCGGACTTCCTGCACGTGGTCATTGGCGTCCGTAATCCTCCAGCGCCTCGAAATCAGCTGCGCTGTGACGCTTCCGGTATTCTTGATCGTCACAGCATAGGCAAAGACATATTGCGAAGCGTCCGGGTTCGATTGGTCCTCAAGATACTGCGTACGCACCGTGACAGTCATCTCATATGCAGCCATGTTCTGAGCTTCTTTCCTTTAAGTTTGCAAGTGCCGTCATTCTCTGCTGACGAGTTGTCGATTGCACACCAATTTCGCCCGCATGGCAAGCAAGCGGGCTCATCAAGGTAGAATTCCCCGCTTGCTAACAGGGGAAACGCCATGACGACCTACCGCATCGCTCCGAGCATCTTGTCCGCCGACTTTGCCTGCCTTGGCGAAGAAGTCCGCAACGTCGTGACCGCGGGCGCTGACATCATCCATTTCGATGTGATGGATAATCATTATGTTCCCAATCTGACAATCGGTCCGCTGGTATGCGAGGCCATCCGTCCTCACGTGCAGGTACCGATCGATGTGCATCTGATGGTAAAACCAGTCGATCGAATCATTCCCGATTTTGCAAAAGCCGGTGCCAACATCATCAGCTTTCATCCGGAAGCCTCGGAGCATATCGACCGGACCCTGCAGCTGATTCGCGACCAAGGCTGCAAAGCCGGTCTGGTCTTCAACCCCGCGACGCCACTGCATCATCTGGAGCACGTCATGGACAAGCTCGACCTGATCCTCATTATGTCGGTCAATCCCGGATTTGGCGGCCAGTCATTTATACCCGAGTCGCTGAAGAAAATCGCGGCGGTACGCCGGCTGATTGACGCCAGCGGACGCGACATTCTGCTGGAAGTCGATGGCGGCATCAAACCCGAAAATATTGCCGAAGCGGCCAGAGCAGGCGCAGATACATTCGTCGCCGGCTCGGCTATTTTCGGCAAGCCGGATTACAAGGCCGTGATTGACAGCATGCGCCAGCAACTGGCCACCGTATGAGGAAACCACTGCCGCTGCAAGGCATTCGGGCCGCCATCATCGATCTGGATGGCACCATGGTCCACACCACGCCGGATTTCACCGTTGCGATCAATCGCATGCGCGAAGACATCGGCTTACCGCCCCTGAGTATCGAGACCATCACCGAATTTGTCGGCAAGGGCTCAGAACATCTGATGCGCAGCGTGCTTGGCGTCGATTTCAATGGCGCTGATGTCGACAGGCGTTTTGCCGAGGCCATGGCCAGCTACCAGAAACACTATCTCACCATCAATGGCGATTACAGCCACGTCTACTCCGGCGTGGAAGAAGGTCTCTCCGCAATGCGAACCCGGGGTTTGCGACTGGCCTGCGTCACCAACAAACCCATCGCCTTTGCCCGCCCGCTGCTGGAGAAAAAAGGGCTCTTGCCGTATTTCGAGGTGATTTATGGCGGGGATTCGCTGCCGAAGAAAAAGCCGGACCCGCTGCCCATGCAAACGGTTTGCGGGGATTTCGGTCTTCGCCCCCATCAGGTGGTGGCGATCGGGGACTCATCGAATGACGCACAGGCTGCGCGCGCCGCCGGCTGCCGGTCGCTGACGGTACCTTATGGCTACAACCACGGACAGCCCGTCCAGAGCATCGATTCGGATGGTATAGTCGAGACCTTGTTTATTGCGGCCGATCTGCTGGTCGCTTGATGCCTACCACGATGTTTCTTGTCAAAAAAACTAAGCTCATCCCGCCGGGTTCCTTTGAGGCCTGGCTGTGGCGACGCTGGCAACCCCGTATCGACTGATACCGCTGCCTCTCGCCGGTCCCCTGTGGGCTGGCGGTTTTTTGGACACCTCGCCGCTCGCCTACAATAGCGGCCCGGAGAGAAACATGACTGAACTTGAATTCAAATCGCTGGCCGCTCAGGGCTATAACCGCATCCCTTTGCTTGCCGAAGCGTTCGCTGATCTCGAAACGCCGCTTTCGCTGTATCTGAAGCTCGCGCAAACACAACATCAGGGCAAAAATACGTTTCTGCTGGAATCCGTCGTGGGCGGTGAGCGGTTCGGACGCTACTCATTTATCGGCCTGCCCGCCAGTACGCTGCTGCGCTCCTACGGTCAGCGAACCGAGGTAGTTCAACACGGCGAAGTAATCGAGTCTTACAGTGGCAATGCGCTGGACTTCATCGCAGAATTCCAATCCCGCTACCAAGTCGCTGTCAGTCCCGGCATGCCCCGTTTTTGCGGCGGCCTCGCCGGCTACTTTGGCTATGACGCGGTACGCTACATCGAACACCGCCTGGCCGATACTGCGCCGCGCGACGATCTCCAACTGCCGGACATACAGCTGCTGCTCACCGAAGAGCTGGCCGTCATCGACAACCTCTCCGGCAAGCTCTACCTGATCGTTTATGCAGATACTCGACAGCCTGAGGCCTATGGGCGCGCAAAACAGCGTCTGAAAGACCTGCGCGCAATGCTTCGCCGCACCGTCGATGCACCCGTCACCTCAGGTTCGGTGCGCACCGAAGCCGTTCGCGATTTTTCGAAAACCGATTATCTGGCGGCCGTGGCCCGCGCCAAGGAATACATCATGGCGGGCGATCTGATGCAGGTGCAAATCGGTCAGCGCATACGCAAGCCCTATGTGGACTCGCCGCTCTCGCTGTACCGCGCGCTACGCTCGCTGAATCCCTCGCCGTACATGTACTTCTACAACTTCGGCGACATGCAGATTGTAGGCAGCTCTCCTGAAATCCTGGTGCGTAACGAAACCACGCCGGATCAGAAGAAAAAAGTCACGATACGCCCCCTCGCCGGTACACGACCGCGCGGCGCTACGCCTGAACAAGATCAGCAACTGGCGGCCGAATTATTGGCTGACCCGAAGGAAATCGCGGAACACGTGATGCTGATTGATCTGGCGCGCAACGACATCGGCCGCATTGCCGACATCGGCAGCGTCAACGTGACTGACAAATTCATCATCGAAAAATATTCGCACGTGCAGCATATCGTCTCTAATGTCGAAGGCACGCTGAAAGATGGGATGTCGAATCTCGACGTGCTGCGCGCGACCTTCCCGGCCGGCACCCTTTCCGGAGCGCCCAAAGTCAGAGCCATGGAAATCATTGACGAACTCGAACCCGTCAAACGCGGCATTTATGGCGGCGCCTGCGGCTATCTGTCCTTTGGCGGCGAAATGGATCTCGCCATCGCCATTCGCACCGGCGTCATCAAGGACGGCATGTTGTACGCACAGGCTGCGGCCGGCATCGTCGCTGACTCCATCCCCGAAATGGAATGGCAGGAGACAGAAAATAAGGCGCGCGCCGTATTAAGAGCGGCAGAGCAGGTGCAAGACGGCCTTGATGGGGAACTGTGATGACAATTCAGGGACTAGCGCGAATTATTTCGGTGGAGGCTAACCTGTACGCAGTGCAGGTTAAGCGAAGCGGCCGGAACCAAAATAAGGCGCGCGCCGTATTAAGAGCGGCAGAGCAGGTGCAAAACGGACTGGACGGGGAAATTTGACATGCTGCTGATGATCGACAACTACGACTCGTTCACCTACAACCTCGTACAGTATTTTGGCGAACTGGGTGAAGAGGTCCGCACCTATCGCAACGACGAAATCAGCCTGGAGCAGATCGAGGCGATGAAACCATCACGCATCTGCATTTCGCCCGGCCCTTGCACGCCGCATGAAGCGGGTGTTTCGGTGCCGGTGCTGAAACATTTCGCGGGCAAACTGCCGATCCTGGGTGTCTGTCTCGGCCACCAGAGCATCGGTGCAGCGTTCGGCGGCAAGGTGGTTCGCGCGCAGGAAGTCATGCACGGTAAAACCTCACCGATTACGCATACGGGCGTGGGCGTTTTCAAAGACCTGCCTAGCCCTTACACCATCATTCGCTACCATTCGCTCGCGATTGAACGAGCGACACTGCCGGACTGTCTTGAGATCACCGCGTGGACCGACGATGGGGAAATCATGGGTGTGCGCCACAAAGAATTCGCTGTCGAAGGCGTGCAGTTTCATCCGGAGTCCATTCTCTCCGAGCATGGGCATGCGCTTTTGAAAAACTTCCTTAATACCTGAATCGCAGGCGGCCCATGACACTGACACCGCAACAAGCGCTTCTGCGCATCATTGAGCATCGCGAAATATTTCACGATGAGATGTTGGCGCTGTTCCGCCAAATCATGGGCGGCGACATGTCGCCCGTCATGATTGCAGCACTCACCATGGGACTGCGTGTCAAAAAAGAATCCATTGGTGAAATCGCAGCGGCTGCGCAAGTGATGCGCGAGTTTGCCGCAAAAGTTGAGGTGCCAGACGCCGACAAACTGGTCGACATCGTCGGTACCGGGGGCGATGGCGCCAACACTTTCAACATCTCAACCGCCACGATGTTTGTCGTGGCGGCTGCCGGGGCGCGTGTGGCCAAACACGGCGGGCGCAGCGTCTCCTCATCATCGGGCAGTGCGGATGCGCTGGAAGCGCTGGGGGCGCACATCCACCTCACACCACAACAAGTGGCTGCTTGCATCGCGGAGACCGGTATCGGTTTCATGTTCGCACCCAACCATCACGCAGCGATGAAGCATGCAGCACCGGTACGTAAAGAGCTGGGGGTACGTACCATTTTCAATATCCTCGGCCCGCTGACCAATCCTGCGGGCGCGCCTAACATCATGATGGGTGTATTCCATCCCGATCTGGTCGGTATTCAGGCACGTGTGCTGCAGCGACTGGGCGCAAAACATGCGGTCGTGGTCTGGGCGCGCGACAATATGGATGAAATTTCACTCGGTTCCGCAACCATGGTGGGCGAACTGGTCAACGGAGAAATCCGCGAATATGACATCCACCCCGAAGACTTCGGCGTGCAAATGACTTCCAGTCGCCAGCTGCAGGTCGCCAGTGCTGCGGAGTCCAAGGAAAAAATCCTTGAAGCACTTGATAATCGGGCCGGGCCTGCGCGCGACATTGTCCTGTTGAATTCGGGGGCCGCACTTTACGCAGCCGGTGCCACCGCAAGCATTGCCGAAGGCGTCAGTCGGGCACGAGAAACCATCGCGTCCGGCGCTGCCCGCGCCAAACTCGATCAGTTCGCGCAATTCACGCGCAAGCTGGGCACTTCGTAAAGACCCGCAAAACAATTAGCGCCATCACTCTCATGTCCGACATACTAAAAAAAATCCTCGATGTAAAAGCTGACGAAGTCGCTGCTGCCAAAAAACATCAGGATCTGAAGAGCCTGCGCCGCGATGTCGAGTCTGACCACGCATCACGCGCGCAGATCCGTGGATTCGAAGCCAGCCTGCGCAACAAAATCGCCGCGGGCAAAGCCGCCGTGATTGCCGAGGTCAAAAAAGCCTCGCCTTCCAAAGGCGTTCTGCGTGAAAATTTCCAGCCAGCCGAGATCGCGCAAAGCTATGCGCAGCACGGGGCCGCTTGCCTGTCCGTTCTGACCGATATGCATTTTTTTCAGGGCGCGCCCGAGTACTTGCAACAAGCGCGCGCCGCCTGTGAGATCCCTGCGCTACGCAAGGATTTTATTGTCGATCCGTATCAGATTTATCAGGCGCGTTCCTGGGGTGCGGATTGCGTACTGCTCATCGTCGCGGCGCTCGATCATGGCCTGATGGCAGAACTCGAAGCTTGCGCGCATGAACTAGGAATGGGCGTGCTGGTCGAAGTGCATGATGCTGATGAACTGACTGCCGCACTCCGACTGAAAACGGCCATGCTGGGTATTAACAACCGCAACCTGCGCACTTTCGAAACCAGTCTCGACACCACAATCCATCTGCTGCCGCGCATTTCTCCCGACAAAATGGTGATCACCGAGTCCGGCATTCTCGTTCCCGATGATGTCAAACGCATGCGTGATGTCAACGTTCACGCCTTTCTGGTCGGTGAAGCATTCATGCGTGCTGACGAGCCCGGTGCCGAGCTGGCCCGCCTGTTCGGCTAAGGCTTATCAACGCGGCTCATCAGCGTTGACCAAAGCGCAAAGGATCCAGTCGCTTTAGCCACTCCGGTGCCATCGGCAAGGTCTCGCCGCACAACTCTGCGACCAATAATTCAGCGCATAGCGGTGCGCAAGCAATGCCGCGCGAACCATGTCCCACGCTTACATACAGACCCGCAGCGATTTGGCCCACCAGAGGCAGCCTGTCCCGCGTGGTCGCGCGCCAGGCGACGCGGCCGCTTTGCAATACGTCAGGGTTATTCACAAACCCGGGCAGCAAGCGCTGTAGGCGCTGGAAATTCTCCAGGTCATCGCTCTTGCGACCGGCAGGATCTTCATCCTCGTACTGTATCGTTGCGCCTATCGTATGCATTCCGCCGATAGCTGGCGTGACATAGCCGTCGCGACAGACGATCACCTGAATCGGCCGCTGCGGCTGTTCGGGAAACACGGATAACTGGCCTCGGGCCCGATCCACCGCCAAGGACACCGGGCTCAGTTGCGTTGCGTAGGCCGTCGCCATGACGACCTGATCCGCAGAAAACATTTCGCCATCAAGCAAACTCAGCTGCCAAAAGCCATCAGCACCCCGATCAAGACGCGTTACTTCAGCATGAGTGCGTAAATTAATCAGCGGATGATCGAGCAATGCATGAACAAGCGCCACAGGATCCAGCCAGCCGGCATTCGGCAAAAAAAATCCCGGGCTGGCAGGTACCACACCGCACAATTGCGCGGCTGCCGCGCCGACGACTTCCGCAATCTCGCTGTCCGAGCGCGTCGCTGCGTAGGCTCGCAACTTGTCATGACGCCGCTGATCGCGCGTCATCCGAAATGCCCCGCAAAATGCGTGCGGTACCTTAGCGCCATGTCGAGCGAGCCAGTGACGCAGCCAGTCCACGCCGGCGGCAGAGAATTCGGCAATCGGGTTATCGGCGCCACCTGGCTCGGGCCGCACCACAGCCACCGGGTTACCGGATCCGCCGCAGGCAGGCTGCTCTCGCTCCAGCACAGTGACTGACCTGCCTCGACTGGCAAACTGCCGGGCGATGCTGGCGCCGGCAACGCCTGCGCCGATAATGAGGGTGGATGGAGAGGACAAGAGCGCTAGGGGAATAATTACTGGCAGCGACCTTCGAAAATCAGCAGCGACGTGGGCATCTCCAGCGTATCGCTGACGGTTGCAGCCACGCGATCGATCACCACTTTGCGCATCGCCTTCTCGGGCGTCAGACCCATGCAGGCAATGAGCTCATCGCTGAGCTTGCAGTCCAGGCCCTCCATCTTCTGGCTTTGAACCACATAACGATGGCGCGCATCGGCCGGTACGGTAGAAGCCGCCCCTCGATGCTCAAAGCGCCGCTTGCCCGAGCAATCGTAGTGAAGGTCCCCCGCCAGCGCAGCCAGCGGCAAACAGAGCATCAGAAGGAAGGCAGAAAACAGTGTGGGCTTCATCTCAAGAATCCAGACATTGGACGCCGCATCATACAATGCACCGGCCCCATTCATTTTCCGGACCCGCGTCGACATGAAAAAAATACTGACATTGCTGATCCTGTGCTGTGCCGCGCCAGTACTGGCCCAGCACTGGGTACGTTACGCAGAAAGCGAGGAAAGCGTGATGTATTTCGACAGTCTGCGCACCCGCAAGATGGGTGATACCGCCTTCGTCTGGGACTTGCATAACCTGCATGATGACGCCACCGACTCGTCTGGTCAGCGCTATCGCTCGGTGCTGTATGCGGTCGAGTACCAGTGCCGCGCCCGCAAATGGCGTGTGCTGGGCAGCTCACGCCATGGACAGGCGATGGGGACAGGCAAGCTCGTTTACGAAGAGGCGGGCGCGACTGCGTTTGTCGCCGCCACACCAGGATCTCGCGCCGAGCAGCTGTTTAATCATGTCTGTGAATAATCGGACAATGCCATAGGCCGCGTAACGCAGGACACGCTGAAGCCGAGGCGCAGCACTCATGACGACTAAGGCCCGAACCACCGGTTAAAATCCGCAACATCCGCTTCGGTCAGTGTGCCGGCACGGATGCGCAAGGCAATCAGGTCACGCAGATAGTCATAGCGCGAGCGCGATTGATCTGCGCGTGCGCGCAGCAGCCGTTTACGCGCATCCAGCACCTGTATGATCGTGACCACCCCCAGTTCATAGCCTCGCTCCTGCGCCCTCACGGTCTGCGTCAGTGCCTCCGTCGTCGCATCGGTGGCGTCAATACGCGCACGGTTGGCCACCGCACTCGCCCAGGTCAGGCGGACCTCGCGCTCAATCTGACGTGTGATCCCTTCCAGCTGCTCGGTCGCGATGTCCAGCTGACGCTGTGCCGAAAGCGCGGCGGCACTGGTACGCCCGCCCTCGTAAATCGGAATCCGCAATTCAAGGCCGATCGAATCGACGCTGAACCTGGGTCGGGGCGAATTATCAATATCCTGATTCGTATTATTACGCTGATAAAACGCGACCAGTTGCGGCAGATGCTCGGCGCGCGCCGCGGCCGCCGACTGCCGCACGACCTCGATCGCATGACGTCGCGCACTCAATCCGGCATGCAGGGCCAGCGCCTGGTCCACCCAGTGCTGCTCTGACTCGGGGACCGCAGGAAAGCTCTGCCGGTTCATCATCAGTAACGCGCCGGGTTCGATACCCGCTAACTCGCGCAGTCTGACGCGAGCAGCTGCTTGCTTGTTCATCGCATCGATTTCCTGCATCACCAGCTGCTGAGTCCAGGCAATCGCTTCCGCCAGATCATTGACTCGCGCCATTTCGCGCGCGCGCATCGCCTTCAAACGCTCGACGTTGCGCGCCGCTGCCTGCTTCTCGCCTTGCAGCTGCTCGATTTCATCACCAGCCTGCAGAAGGACCAGATATTGATCGGCCAGCTGAGCAAATAATTCAGCACGGGTTTGCCGCGCCTCACTCTCGGCCTGACCGATGGCCGCAAGAGCGCTGTCACGACGACGAATTGAGGCGATGTCAATCAGCGGCTGACGCAACATCAAAATCGTGCGCTGTCCGTTGAAATTCGCACTGGCCGCGCCGGCCTGATAATCATTGTGTGAATAGGAACTCTGCAAGCTGATTTGCGGATACAGCCGACTTTCCGCAACCCGCGCTTCCGCTTCCATGCGCTCGGCAGACAAGGTACGGATTTTCAGCGACGGGTTATCGCTGGCGGCAGCCCGATACAGCGTCAGCAGATCCGCTGATGCCGCTACCGTCGACCAGAGCAGGCCGGCGAGTGCCAGAACAAAGCAGCGGTGAATCACGGAAGCGGGAGGCATGTCATTCCTCCTTGAGCGACCGCACCATCAAATCCGACAACGGCGCCGTCAGGTAGTGCCACAAAGTGCGCTGCCCGGTCGTGACAAGTACATCGGCCGGCATGCCGGGTACAAGCTCCAGATTCAGCTGCGCGAGATCCGCGATACCTTTGTCGGTAACACGAATGTGGGCCAGATAGTACGACTGCTTCGTGCCATTGACATCCTCCACCAGACGGTCAGCAGAGAGCGTCATCAGCTGACCCTGAATCATCGGCATATCGCGCTGACGAAACGCGCTGAACCGCACCTCAGCCATCTGCCCGACACGTAACTGATCCACATCCTGAGGCGACAAGCGGGCTTCGACAATCAGGTTTTGCTGTACCGGAACGATGTCGAGCAAATGCGCACCGGGTCGGACCACCTCGCCCGGTGAGTGCACCGCTAGCGCCAGCACGCGTCCCGCCTCAGGTGCGACGATGGTGATGCGCTTGACCGTATCCTCCAACGCGCGCTGACGCTCCGTCAGCGTGAAAATATCCGTTTGCACCTCAGCCAGCTCTCGGGTGACCTCGCGCTGGAGGTCTTTTTCCAGCTGCAGTATTTTGATCTGGATCGCGCCGATCTCGGCGTCATTGGAAGCGATATCCTTGATCAGTGCGGCACGCTGTCCGTCATTGAGCACAACATTGCGCTCCATTTCGCGCACACGCTGGCGCTCGATATAGCCCTCATTGGCAAGTGCTTCGAAATCGTCCCGCTCTTTCTCGAACGATGACAACAAGCGCTCGCGCATCAGACGTTGCTCTTGCAGGCTGGCGCCTCTCTGCCGCAGCTGAGTGATTTGACGCTCATGCAGCATCATGTCTCCCTGCTGAGCCAGACGCCGCGCACGAAAAGTCTGCTCCTGCACCCGCATCGCATCGCCGACGCGCAGATCACCAGCCAGCGCCATTAGCGAGGGGGGAAACACCACTTTTGCCAAACCATCACGCTGCGCTATCAGTCTCGCTTCACGCGCCACAGACACAATCCACTGAGCTCGCACCTGTTCCAGCTGAGCGCGCACCTGCACTTCCTCCAGCGTCAGCAGTACATCGCCCTTGCTGACTTGCTGTCCCTCGCGCACCCGGACTTCGCGCACGATGCCACCTTCCAGATGACTGATCGCTTTACGGTGGTTCTCGATCGTCACCACACCGCTGCCGATCGCCGCGCTGGCCAGGGGTGCCCTCACTGACCAGACACCTGTAACAGCGATGAGTACAAGCACAATGACCACACCAATAATTTTCAGCCGGCGTTCCTCACGACCGGTATTGTGCGTGCGCGTCGGATCAGTGATTGCCGGACTGGCCGGGTTACGAAAAATCTCAGCATCGTCGGATGCGTTCATGCAACGGCCCTCCGTCCTCTGACATCAGTGGCACCCGGCGCCAGTCCAACGGCACGATGCTTCAGCTCTGCGGCGACCTGATCGGGTGTGCCGTAGAGCGACAGCTTGCCGTCAATCAGCAACAGCACGGCATCCAGTTGCGCCAGCACCCGGCTGCGGTGGGTAACGATGATCACCGTCGCTTGCGTGCTGCGCAGTGCAGCGAGCGTTCTCTCAAGCGCTGCGTTGCCTGCCTCGTCGAGATTGGAATTGGGCTCATCCAGAATCACGACTTTGGGATCGCGATACACCGCACGTGCGAGCGCAACACGCTGGCGCTGCCCGGCTGAGAGGGTGCGATGACCATCAAGCCGCGTCTCGTAACCCGCAGGCAGCGCAAGAATCATGTCGTGAACGCCGGCAAGCTGCGCCGCCCTCACCACGGACTCAGCATCAACTTCGCCGAAGCGCGCGATGTTCTCAGCCATAGTCCCCTCCAGCAGTTCGACATCCTGAGGCAGATAACCCATTGCATCGCCCAACACGCCGCGTTCGTATTGGATGAGCTCCGCACCGTCGAGCCTTAACGCGCCTTCCGATGGTGAGTAGAGACCGAGTAGCGCGCGCACCAGCGTCGACTTGCCGGCAGCGCTGGGACCGATGATGCCGACCTGGGTTCCCGCCGGTATGTGCAGAGAAAGCGAGTTGATGACCGGTGGGCGCGCGCTGTCGGGTGCGACCGTCAATTTGTCCAGCCGGTACTCACCACGAATGTCCGGCAAAGCCATGCGCTCTGGTGGCGGCTGATGCGCGCCCAGCAAATCACGCAAGCGCTGATAAGCGCTGCGGGCGGTATCGAGGCTGCGCCAGCTGCCGATCAGCTGATCGATCGGTGCCAGCGCGCGTCCGAGAAGAATCGATCCCGCAATCACCATACCGGGCGAAATCTCCCGCTGTATGGCGAGGTAAGCCCCCAGTCCCAAAATCATTGATTGCGATGTGAGGCGGTAGGTTTTCGAGATTGCAGCAATCAGGCCGGCACGCGCGCTGGCACGATGCTGAGCATCCAGCGCATCACCTCGTTCGTGCTGCCAACGCTGACGTAAGCGCGGCAACATACCCATTGCCGTGATGGCTTCGGCATGACGAAGATGCGATGCAGTCTGCTGATTCGCCGCCTGACTGGCGCTGCCTGCTTTCTTGAGCAGGTGCTGAGTCGCCAGCTCGGTCCAGAGAGTCAGCCCGGCGAGCACCACAATCGACACCAACGCCGCAACGCCTATCCACCAGTGAAACAGAAACATGAGCCCGACATAGAGCGGTACCCAGGGCGCATCCAGCAACGCGAATAAACCGCTGCCGGTGACGAACTGCCGGACACGGTCAATATCATCCAGCGGCTGCGCACTCGCGTGCTGGCCGGCGCTGATCATCGTGCGGGTAAATATCGCATCGTGGACTGCCGGCCCCAGCATCGCGTCGAAACGGATACTGGCCACAATCATGATCTGGGAACGCACCCACTCGAGACCGCCATACACCATGAACAAAAAGACAGTGATGAGCGTCAGTACAAGCAAGGTCGGAACACTGCCGGTGGAAAGTACGCGGTCGTACACCTGTAGCATGTAAAGTGAGGGCACCAGCATCAGCAGGTTCAGAAACAGACTGAACAGTGCCGCCGCAAAGATCGCGGAGCGCGAGGCGTGAGCGACTGCCTGCAATTCCGGCGGCGTCGACGTCACTCCAACGCCCAGAGCGGAGATCAACATCGACCGCTTCATGTAGGGCAGTCAAGGCGATGCGGGCCATTCAGGTTGAAATAATCCTTGGTCAATTCAGCCCTCTTTGCGTTACGTCTCACAGGTCATTAGTTTTTAAAATGCTAATTTTTAAATCATGAAGCAGCAATAGCGCATGCTTTGCCGGACGCAAGTCGATGAGTCGCAGATGCAACAAATTCACTTGGCAGGATCGGCATCGGGAGGGGGTCGTTGCAAAGCTGCCCTAGGAAGCTATCGTTACAATGAAACTGAAGCGGACTTTTAATAGTGCAACCGGAAATCAAAAACGACAGCCGGTAAAGCATAAAATGCAGGAATAGTGCCTCCTCAAACGACGGCCAGTGAATCCGCCTTCGTGATTCATATGATCTGTCGCCTGGTGTTCGCGCGCCCACACCTCCCCCATCTCTCATGCAAATCGCCCTCCTCGATAACGATACTGCGCAAGGCGATCAACTGGTCGCGTGGCTCTCAGCAAGAGCGGCTACGGTGCAGCGCTTTACTGAGCTGGAGGCGATGCTCCACAGCTTGCGCAAAGGCGAGATTGATTTGATGGTGGTACACAGTCAGCCTGGCATCGAGATCATTCGCCTTAAGGAAGCGGCGGAACAGCGCTCGCCCTTGGTACCCATGCTACTGGTGACCGATGCAGCATCAGTAGATACGCTGAACGGCCTGCTAACCCATCACGCCTGCGATTATTTGATCAAACCACTGCGGCGCACGGACCTGCTGACCCGAGTTCATGTGCTGCAAAAGCGATTTCGTGCGGCCATGCCCGCGCCAGGCGCCGAGCAGAAATTTGGGCCCTATGTATTTGACACGCGCGCAGAGCAGCTCAGCCTGGACGGCCAGCCCCTGCGGCTGACGCAAAAAGAATTTCGGCTGGCGCTCTTGTTCTTTCGGCACCTGGATCGGCCGCTGTCGCGGGCATTCATCCTCGAATCGGTCTGGCCCGAACATGCCGAGTTTTCATCGCGCAGCATGGATACCCATGTGTCCCGGGTACGCACCAAGCTGGGCCTGCAGCCCGAGCGGGGATTTCGGCTGGCACCGGTCTACAGTTACGGCTACCGGCTGGAGCAAATCAAAGCCTAGACGCCATCGGCCAGCAGCTATAATAGCCATGGACTAACACCTTTCCCGGCAACCCGAATGCAACTGCTCGCCGTAGGGCTCAATCACACCACGGCACCCGTCTCGCTTCGCGAGAAAGTGGCCTTCCCAGCCGACCAGCTTGGTCAGGCAGTGGCTTCTGCGTGCGCGTGGTTTGGCCAGACAGGGCAGCAGTCGCACGAAACCGCGATCCTCTCGACCTGCAACCGCACCGAAATCTACGGCGCCAGCGCCAATGACGGCCAGATCGAGACGGCCATTGATGCAACCGCCCATTTCGTCGCTGATTATCACAAGCTGCCTTACGCTGAACTTCGGCCTTATCTGTACGCGCTGCCGCAGCACGATGCGGTGCGTCATGCCTTCCGTGTGGCCTCAGGGCTGGATTCCATGGTGCTTGGTGAGCCACAGATTCTCGGGCAGATGAAAGATGCAATCCGTCAGGCCGAAGCCGCCGGCGGTCTCGGCACGTATTTACATCAAATGTTTCAGCGCACCTTCGCCGTCGCCAAAGAGGTACGGACGACGACCGACATTGGCGCCCACAGCGTGTCGATGGCAGCAGCAGCGGTACGTTTATCCGAAAGAATTTTCGACAAGCTGGCCGATCAACATGTGCTGTTCATCGGCGCCGGTGAAATGATCGAATTGTGCGCAACGCACTTTGCTGCGCATCATCCAAAAACACTCACCATTGCCAACCGCACTATCGAGCGCGCCGAGCAACTCGCGAACCGGCTGGGTGGCAAAACCATGCGTCTGGCAGAACTGTCTGACCAGCTTGCGCATTTCGATGTCGTCGTTTCTTGTACCGCATCCTCATTGCCCATCATCGGACTGGGTATGGTCGAGCGCGCGATCAAGGCCAGACGCCGCAAGCCGATGGTGATGGTCGATCTGGCCGTGCCACGCGATATCGAATCCGAAGTGGCTCGGATGAATGACGTCTTCCTGTACACCGTCGATGATCTGGGTGCGGCGGTTCAAATCGGTATGGAAAATCGCCAGTCGGCTGTCGCGCAGGCTGAAGCCATTATCGAAACCCGAGTACAGGGATTCATGAACTGGCTCGACAGCCGCGCGATCGTGCCGCTGATTCAGGATCTGCAAGAGAGCAGTGAACAGATGCGCCAGATGGAACTCGAACGCGCGCGCAAGCTGCTGGCGCGCGGCGAAGATATCGAAGCTGTACTCGAAGCACTGTCCAAGGGCCTGACCGCCAAATTCCTCCATGGCCCGCAACAGGCCTTGCATCAGGCCGATGCCGACGAACGCGCGCGTCTGGCTCAGTGGCTGCCACAGTTGTTCCGCACCAAGCGCTAGCGAAGCCTTTTTCAGCTGCTGTCCGCGTCACCTGGCATCCTGATGCCGGCGTTTCCTGAAGCCTCCTTGAATTCTGCATGAACCTCGCATGAAACCCTCCCTGCTTTCCAAGCTCGATCAGCTAACCCAAAGGCTTGAAGAAGTCGGCGCCCTGCTGAATCAGGAGGGCGCAACAGCCGATATGGAGCATTACCGCAAGCTCACACGCGAACATGCCGAACTCGAGCCGCTGGTCGCCCTGCACGCGCAATGGACGCAGGCACAGGCCGATCTGATCGCAGCACAAGACATGATGAGCGATCCGGACATGAAAAGCTTCGCTCAGGAAGAGATCGATGCTGCGCAAACGCGCACTGCCGCATTGGAACTCGAATTGCAGAAAATGATGCTACCCAAAGATCCAAATGACGATCGCAACATCTTCCTTGAGATACGCGCCGGTACCGGTGGCGATGAATCGGCGCTGTTCGCCGGCGACTTGCTGCGCATGTATACCCGCTTTGCCGAGCGCAGACGCTGGCAGGTGGAAATGGTCTCAGAATCACCTTCGGAGCTGGGCGGATACAAAGAAGTGATCGTGCGCATCGTCGGTCATGGTGCGTACTCGCGACTCAAATTCGAATCTGGCGGGCATCGCGTTCAGCGTGTGCCCGCCACCGAGGCGCAGGGACGAATTCATACGTCCGCCTGTACGGTCGCTGTGATGCCGGAGGCCGATGAGATTGGCGAAGTCGATATCAACCCGGCAGACCTGCGCATCGACACCTATCGCGCTTCGGGTGCAGGCGGGCAGCACATTAACAAAACGGATTCTGCCGTACGCATCACCCACCTACCCAGTGGCATCGTGGTCGAATGTCAGGATGACCGCAGTCAGCATAAAAACAAGGCACAGGCACTCAAGGTGCTGGCCACGCGTATCAAGGATGTGCAACTGCGCGCGCAACAGTCTGCCGAAGCAGCCACGCGCAAATCGCTGGTGGGGTCGGGCGACCGCAGCGAGCGCATTCGCACCTATAATTTTCCTCAGGGTCGAATGACCGACCATCGCATCAATCTCACGCTGTACAAACTGGAGATGCTGATGGAAGGCGATCTGGACGAATTAACCGATGCACTGATGGCTGAGCATCAGGCGGAGTTACTGGCGGCACTGGCAGACTGACGGGGAAATTTTCTCATCCGTTGACCCAATCGACGCATCCACCGGACATCAAATATTCTTTAAGGCCTCAATATGCATATCGAGAAACTTGCCAAACCGCTGCTACTTTTCGTGGCCCTCGCCTGCATCGCGATGCTCGGTGTCGGCCTGTATCTGCAGCTGGTGCTCGACATGCTGCCCTGCCCACTCTGCATTTTGCAGCGCTATGCGTTTGCCGCCGTCGCTTTGCTGTGTCTGATTACGCTCTTTCTGCCAGCCACCCTGTTGCGGGCAGGTGCTGCGCTCTCGGCACTGGCGTCGATCACCGGCGCTGGTATCGCAATACGTCATCTGTGGATCAAAGCCCATCCCACCATCTCTTGTGGCATCGATCCACTGGAGACATCACTGAACAAAATTTTTATCGCACGCTGGCTGCCTTCGCTGTTTCAGGCGGATGGCTTGTGCACCACCGCCTACGAGCCCATCCTCGGTCTGTCCATTCCACAGTGGGCACTGGCCTGGTTCGTCATTCTGGCAGTTGCACTGATTTTTATCGCACTGCGGAGCAAGCCGACCGCATGACGATTCGCGATCTGCTCAGGCTCGCACTGATCGACCCGCGGGAAGCACGGATTCTGATGGCGCATGCGCTGCAATGCTCGCGGGTTCAGCTGGTCATTCGTGAAAACGATGCACTGAGCGCAGCAGAGGTTAACGAAATCAGTGGCCTGCTGCTGCGACGCATGCAGGGCGAGCCAATCGCTTATCTGACGGGTGAACGCGAATTTTATGGTCTTCGCTTTTCGGTCACGCCCGATGTGCTGATCCCGCGGCCCGAAACCGAGCTGCTGGTAGAGCTTGCGATCGAAAGATTGCCGCAAGCAGGCCGCGCTGCGGATTTGGGTACCGGCTCAGGCGCCGTCGCGATTTCCCTGGCGCACACGCGCCGCGATGCGCAGATCACGGCGACTGACATCAGCGAGGCGGCACTGATCGTCGCGCGAGGCAATGCCGATCATCATCGTTTGAAAATTGAGTTTCTGCGCAGCGACTGGTTTGATGTACTTGATAGCTCGTTCGATTTGATTGTCAGTAACCCACCTTACATCGCCGCCAGCGACGTCCATCTGACGCAGGGCGATTTGCGCTTCGAGCCGGCCTCTGCGCTGACCGATCGTGCCAATGGCATGACAGCGCTCTCAGTCATCATCGACGGCGCCCCCGCCCACCTGAATCCCAATGGCTGGCTGCTGCTGGAACATGGCTATGATCAGGCTACTGCGGTGCGCATGCAGCTCACACGCGCTGGCTGGAGCGACGTGCAGAGCTGGAAAGATCTGGCCGGCATTGAACGCGTCTCCGGTGGCCGACGACCGGTCTCACTGGACAAAAAATAAATATCCCCACCCGTTTTCATATTTTTACAGACCTTATTCATCAACCCCTCTGCCCATACTTCCGATGTTGCCAACCATTGAACAACGACTTGCTGTCGAACTCGCTGCACGCCATGAACAAGTCGCCGCGGCCATTGCACTGCTGGACGAGGGTGCGACCGTGCCCTTCATCGCCCGTTATCGCAAAGAAGCCACGGGCGGACTGGACGATATCCAGCTGCGTCTGCTGGAAGAGCGTCTGCGTTATTTGCGCGAACTCGAAAGTCGTCGTACCGCGATCATTGCCTCGATTGAAGAGCAGGGAAAGATGACGCCCGATTTGCTCAAGTCCATCAGTCTCGCGCAGGACAAAACCCTGCTGGAAGATCTCTATCTGCCCTACCGGCCCAAACGCCGCACCAAAGCACAGATTGCGATGGAAGCCGGACTGGCACCGCTGGCCAATGCCCTGCTCGAGAATCCCGCGCTGGATCCTGAATCGGAAGCTGCGAAATATTTACGCCCGCCTTTCACCACCGAACAGGGTGACAATCCCGGCGTTGCCGATAACAAGGCAGCACTGGATGGCGCAAGACAAATTCTGATGGAGCGTTTCGCCGAAGATGCGGTACTGCTGCAAGACATCCGCGAGTACCTGACCAGCCATGGCGTGGTCGAATCCAAAGTCATCGACGGCAAACAGGAGGCCGGTGAAAAGTTTGCGGACTACTTTGATTATTCGGAGAACCTCTCCCGCATTCCCTCACACCGTGCACTGGCGCTGTTGCGGGGTCGGCGCGAAGAAATGCTCACGGTCATCCTGCGACTCGACAGCGAGGCCGAGAAACCGAAATGGGATGCGCCACCCAATCCCTGCGAAAGCAAAATCGCTGCACGCTTTGGCGTGCGCCAGCAAAACAGGCCTGCCGACAAGTGGCTGATGGACACCGTGCGCTGGGCCTGGCGCGTGAAAATCTTCATGCACCTGGAAACGGAGCTAATGACGCGCTTGCGCGAAGAAGCTGAAGCCGAAGCGATCCGTGTTTTTGCACGCAATCTGAAAGATCTGCTGCTGGCGGCACCGGCAGGGCCGCGTGCGACGATGGGGCTCGATCCCGGCTTGCGCACGGGCGTAAAAGTTGCGGTTGTTGATGCGACCGGCAAGGTGGTGGATACAGCAACGATTTATCCGCATCAGCCCCGTAATGACTGGGATGGTTCACTGCACACCCTCGCTCTGCTGGCACGCAAGCATCAGGTCGCACTGATCTCAATTGGTAACGGCACCGCATCGCGCGAAACCGACAAGCTCGCGCAAGATCTGATCCGCCTGCAGCCTGAGCTCAAACTTAACAAGATTGTGGTCTCCGAAGCGGGCGCGTCAGTGTATTCGGCCTCCGAATTTGCGTCGCGTGAATTACCTGAACTCGATGTCTCAATCCGCGGTGCGGTATCCATCGCGCGCCGCTTGCAAGATCCGCTGGCTGAACTAGTGAAGATTGATCCGAAATCGATTGGTGTCGGTCAGTATCAGCATGATGTGTCGCAGACCCGCCTTGCACGCACGCTCGACGCCGTCGTCGAAGACTGCGTCAATGCCGTTGGTGTGGACGTGAATACCGCGTCAGCACCTCTGCTGGCACGGGTGTCTGGTTTGAATGGTCAGGTCGCGCAAAGCATTGTCAGTTTCCGTGACCAGAACGGCATGTTCAGCTCGCGCGCAGCTCTACGCAGCGTACCCCGACTGGGCGACAAAACCTTCGAGCAAGCGGCAGGATTTTTGCGCATCATGAATGGCGACAATCCCCTCGATGCCTCAGCCGTCCACCCGGAATCCTATCCGCTGGTGGAAAAAATTCTGGCAGACATACAGCGCGATGTAAAAAGCGTGATGGGTGACAGTGCGCTGCTGAAATCGCTGGATGCCAAACGCTTCGCTGACGAAAAATTTGGCGTGCCTACCGTAGCGGATATTCTGAAGGAGCTCGACAAACCGGGGCGCGATCCGCGGCCGGCATTTGTTACGGCCAGTTTCAAGGAAGGTGTCGAAGAGATTTCCGATCTGCGGCCGGACATGATTCTCGAAGGTGTGGTGACGAATGTCGCTGCTTTTGGTGCGTTTGTGGATATTGGTGTCCATCAGGATGGTCTGGTGCATATTTCCGCGCTGTCTGACCAGTTTGTGAAAGATCCACATACCGTGGTCAAGGCCGGACAAGTGGTCAAGGTCAAAGTGCTGGAAGTCGACCCCAAACGCAAACGGATTGCGCTGACCCTGCGGCTGTCAGACAGCCCGCCTGCGATCGGAGGCGAACCCCGTTCGCGCCGCGCTGCGCCCGAACCGAGGATGAAACCGCAGCGGGAAGCTGCACCTGCCGGCTCGGCCATGGCCGATGCCTTTGCTCGGCTGAAGCGATGAGGTCAACCTGACGAGAGGGGCGATCGGGAGGGAATGTCGCTTTTTCCCTATAATGGCAATGTTGTTTCAACTTACTTACTGAGGATTTATGAGCGACGTTCAATCCTGGATTAAAGAGACCGTGACTGGCCACCCTGTGGTGCTGTTCATGAAGGGTACTGCGCAGTTCCCGCAATGCGGATTTTCGGGCCGCGCCATCGAGCTGCTGAAGGCCTCCGGCGTCGAAGATCTGGTGACGGTCAATGTACTGGAAGACGAGGAAGTTCGTCAGGGCATCAAGGACTTTTCCAACTGGCCCACCGTCCCGCAACTGTATGTCAAAGGCGAGTTCATTGGTGGTGCGGACATCATTGGCGAAATGCACGAGTCTGGCGAACTGAAAACACTGCTCAAAGGCTGATCAGCGATGAAACGCCTGGTGATCGCCATGACGGGTGCATCAGGCGCAGTCTATGGTGTGAGGCTACTTGAGCAGCTGCGAGAAACGCCGGGTGTGGAAACGCATCTGATGATTTCCGATGCCGCTGCGCTCAATCTGCACCATGAACTTGATCTCAAACGCAAAGAGATCGAAGCGCTGGCCCATGTCGTTCACAGCGTGCGCGATATCGGCGCCTGTGTGGCCAGCGGCTCTTTTCACAGCGATGGCATGGTGATTGCACCCTGCTCGATGAAAACGCTGGCCTCGGTAGCCCACGGCATGTGCGATAACCTGATCACGCGCGCTGCCGATGTGATGCTGAAGGAGCGCCGCCGTCTGGTACTGATGGTGCGAGAAACGCCGTTCAATCTGGCGCATCTGCGCAATATGACCGCAGTGACCGAAATGGGCGGCATCATTTTCCCGCCACTACCGGCGCTGTACCAACGGCCCCGGACAGTGGCCGAGATGGTGGATCACACGGTCGGTCGGGTGCTTGATCTGTTCTCGATCGAACAGGCACTGGCGCCGGAGTGGCAAGGACTCAAGGCCGACCGGCCACAGTGACCTTCATTGCACTTCTCCGTCAGGTGACGACGCTTGAACGCCGACGCAGAGAAACTCAGGTGCGGTCAGGCTGTGGTTCACTTTGCTGATCGGTCTCCTGCGTCGATTCTTGCGGTTTAGCCGCGCGCATCACCTCTACCATGCGTTCGACCGCATCGGTAAAGCCACTCATTGAGAATCGGCTCAGCTTGAATTCACCATTGGTCAGTGGAAAAGCGAACCCTATCGACGGCGTTTTCGTAAACGCCTCATTCAGATACGGTGTTTCGGCAAACCAGTAAAGCATGACCTCGCCATTGGCAGTAGCCATGGGCTCACACACTGCTTCAACCGGAACGGCACCCTCATCGGTGGTCAGCATCAGCGGGTAATTGACGCCGGACTCGCAATCGAGGCCATTACCAAAATAGTATCGACAGCTGTCATCACCGCACAACATGCCAAACAGGGATTGACCATTTTCATGGGTGCTCGCCTCGCCCATCCCTTCCATAAATTGCGAAGTCCAATCGCCGTGCTCGACGCGGTCTTCCGCCGCGACGGGCAGAACCACAGAAAAAATCAGGACGAGTCCGGCCACAAGCCGTTGCAGCCTGTTTCCACCCATCACGTATCGACGCATGACATCTCGCCGCATCATATCTGTCCGCATTACCTCTCCATTTCGTCAAAACCTTGCGAATTTACCATGCAGAACAACAGGCCGAGGGACCCTTGGGGATCGGCCCACAACTCTGTCACCCTGCCAGCAATGTCACTGAGCGCCAGCCATGATCACAGAATGTCGAGCTTTACTGACCCAAGGCCGCTGATCTCGATCTGCACCCGGTCGCCAGCATTGAGCCATTGTGTTTCGACTACGCTGCCCAGCATCACGAACTCGCCCGCCTTGAGGCCCGGTAGACCATGTTCGGCCTGCGCGTTAGCCAGCCAGGCCAACGCATTAAGGGGGTGACCCAGCACCATGGCGCCGACACCCCGCCCCATCTCGATGTCATTGATGATGGCGCGTCCGGTCAGCGCAGCAAGATCCAGATGACGCCAGTCGGATACCGGCTTGCCTAATACACAACCGGCATTGAAAAAATCATCGGCAACCAGGGTGGGTATACCCAGCGTCCGATAGTTTTCATAGCGCTCATCCACCAGCTCAATGGCCGCCATCACTTCAGCGACCGCCGGTGCAACGGTTTCACGCGTGTAGGGCAAAGACTGTGGCGGCAAATCACGGGACAGGCGGACTGCAATCTCACACTCCATGCCGATTTTCACAAAACCATGACGCGGTACACGACCGTGTTCGTGCATGACCGTTTTGCTAAAAATACGCCCGGCACACGGATGATTAATATTCACGAAGGCCTGCATCACCGGCGTCGTGCACCCAATCTTGTGGCCGACCAAGTCACCCAGGCCGGCATCGATTAGCCGCGTATTAATCGCTGACTGAATCGCATAACCCTCGGTGACGGTGTGCGGCGCCATATTCTCGGGCAGCGCCACGATCGGTGTCAGGGAGAGCCGCTGCCTGATCAGCTGCTCAGCCGCATGTTGGATTGCATTTTTCAAAAGATTTCTCCGATCATTATTTTTTCTTTCAAGGCGCTGATGGAGTCTAACAAAAACGAATGCTCAAGCTGATTTTTACAGGGCTCAGAAATCACGATTTCAAAAAAGCACGCTACTGTATTTTTCAGTCATCGGTATCGGAATTTTCATGCATATGCAGGGAGAAAAGGTACCGGTCTTCAGGGTTATAATCCGCCGTTTTCTTTTATTAACCATAAGCAAGAATTTGTCTCGTTAGGTCAATAGCAAGGCGGCAGTCCCGCTAGCAGTACAAGACGTACGACAAGATACTGCCAACGCCGCAAGCGGCCTAACGAGATAGGTTCTAAGTGACTCGGAGATGTTCATGAGTTCTATCGTCAAACAAGCGGGCTGGATAGCGCTGGCGCTATTGGGTGCTTTTGCACTGGGTACCGTGGCACTGTCGCGCGGCGAGACCATCAACGCGCTGTGGATTGTGGTCGCTGCCGTCGCGGTTTATCTGATTGGCTACCGTTTCTATGCGCGCTTCATTGGCACACATGTGATGCAGCTGGATGCGAATCGCGCCACGCCCGCGGTGCGGCTCAATGATGGCCTCGATTACGTACCGACGAACAAGCACGTCTTGTTTGGCCACCATTTTGCCGCAATTGCCGGGGCAGGCCCGCTGGTGGGTCCGGTACTGGCTGCGCAAATGGGTTACTTACCCGGCATGATGTGGATTCTGGCGGGCGTGATTCTCGCGGGTGCTGTGCAGGACTTCATGATTCTGTTCATCTCGACCCGTCGTGATGGCCGTTCGCTGGGTGACATGATCAAATCCGAACTCGGGATCGTGCCCGGTGTGATTGCCCTCTTCGGCACCTTCATGATCATGACGATTCTGCTGGCCGTGCTTGCGCTGATCGTTGTCAAGGCGCTGGCCGAGAGCCCGTGGGGTACCTTCACCGTAGGCGCCACGATACCAATTGCCATTTTCATGGGTATTTACAGCCGCTACCTGCGGCCCGGCAAGGTGGGTGAGGTATCGATCATCGGCTTCATCTTGCTGATGCTCTCGATCGTCGTCGGTGGTCAGGTGGCTGCCGATCCGGTCTGGGGTCCTGCGTTTACTTTCAATGGTCAGCAACTCACCTGGATGCTGCTGGCTTACGGCGTTGTCGCATCGATGTTGCCCGTGTGGCTGCTGCTGGCACCGCGCGACTACCTGTCGACCTTCCTGAAGATCGGCACAATTGTTGGTCTGGCGCTGGGCATCCTGTTTGTGGCGCCTGATCTGAAAATGCCCGCCGTCACAAAGTTCATCGATGGCTCCGGTCCGGTATGGTCGGGAACACTTTTTCCATTCTTGTTCATTACCATTGCCTGCGGCGCAGTGTCCGGATTCCATGCATTGATCTCTTCGGGCACGACGCCCAAGCTGCTGGAGAACGAAATGCATGCGCCCTACATTGGCTACGGTGGCATGCTGATGGAATCGTTTGTGGCGATCATGGCGCTGGTGGCCGCAAGCATCATCGAGCCGGGCGTTTACTTCGCGATGAACAGCCCCGCCGCACTAATCGGCACCAGCCCCGAAAGCGCGGCAGCAGCGATCAGTCAATGGGGCTTCATCATCACGCCAGAGATGTTGCAGCAAACTGCAGCTAACGTTGGCGAAGCAACCATAATTTCCCGCACCGGTGGCGCACCGACACTCGCAGTCGGTATGGCGCAGATTTTCTCCAGCGTCTTCGGCGGACAGGCGATGATGGCTTTCTGGTATCACTTCGCCATCCTGTTCGAAGCGCTGTTCATTCTGACCGCCGTCGATGCAGGTACGCGCGTCGGACGCTTCATGCTGCAGGACCTGATTGGCACTCTGGTGCCACCATTTAAAGCATTGCCGGGCTTGGTGGCCGGTACGATGGCGACCCTGTTGTGCGTGGGTGCCTGGGGCTACTTCCTGTACCAGGGCGTGGTCGATCCGCTGGGTGGCATCAATACCCTGTGGCCGCTGTTCGGGATATCCAATCAGATGCTGGCCGCCGTTGCGCTGATGCTGGGTACGGTCGTGCTATTTAAACTCAAGCGCGAAAAATTCGCCTGGGTCACGCTGGTACCCACCGTCTGGCTACTGATCTGTACGCTGACGGCCGGTTATCAAAAGCTGTTCCATGAAAATCCGCGTATCGGGTTTCTGGCCCACGCGGAAAAATTCAAAACCGCGGCAGCCGAGGGGCAAGTTCTACCGCCGGCAAAATCACCCGAGCAGATGCAGCAAATCATCATGAATGACTATATTGATGCGACGCTGGCGGCAATTTTCATGGCGGTCGTGTTGTCGATCCTGTTCTTCAGCATCCGCGCCTGCCTGCAGGCGCTGCGATCAGACAAACCCACCTCGGAAGAGGCGCCAGCGGTGCCCGTCGGCGCGGCCAGCACTTGAGCCCAAAGGAGACGAAATGTTCGGAGAACTCGGAAAATTTGGTGCCTATCTCGGGCAGACTGCCCGGCTGATGGTGGGCCTGCCTGATTACGATAATTACCTTAATCACATGCAGGAAAACCACCCGGACCAGCCCGCAATGAGCTACGAGGCATTCTTCCGAGAGCGTCAGGATGCGCGTTACGGCGGTAACGGTCGCGTGCCGAAGTGCTGCTGACGATGTTCATGCAGGAAACAAGCCCAGACCTCGGTCTGGGCTTTTTTACGTGAGCTTGCCGCCAAATGGCTCGATGCCTGGCTCATCAGATCACCTCAAAGCCGGTTAAGAAACCGTTTTCCGGAAACCGGCATCGTGGCCGTGGCGCCCCCGGCTGAGGATTGTGCTAACCCAAAGTAATGACAATTGTAACCATCGAGGTCGGCGATGGCGGATCCAATACCAAACCTCTTTGAAAAGTATGGCGGCCCGCCACTGCTCACCAGTGTGGTGAAAGAGATCACCACCAGGATGCTAACTACCCCATCTTTGCGGCGCTTCTTTGAGGGCATGTCCACACATGAGGTGTTGGAATGCAACGTGGCGTTGGTGGCATTGGCTCTCGGACATACCACCTCGACATTTAGCCCCAACTTACCGAAGCTCAGCTACGCCGGCCTCAACCTCACGCTCCAGGCCTACGAAGAGGTCATCGGGATTCTCAGGCATAGCCTTCTGGCTAATGGTTTCGAAAGCAGGGACGCCACTGTCGCGATCAACGTGCTCGACATGCACGCCAAATCACTGCTGAACGTCCCTATCACGCGGCATGTGAATTCACCCTTCTCGGGCGTTGACCGCCGCCGGACTCCACGCTGACGCTCGGCGCTGCTATAACGGAGTTGTGCCGGTGCTCTACCGGCGTGATATCCGCTGGGCTTCGCAATGAACCGCGGGAGGGAAGTGACGCCGTTGGAAATAACGACGATTGATGTACTGTGGTGCCGGCTGCAGGACTCGAACCCGCTACCCCATGATTACAAATCAAGTGCTCTACCTGATGAGCTAAGCCGGCCACTGGAAACCCGAAATTATACGTTATTTAATCCGTGTCAGTCTTGGTTTGCCGCCTTTGGGTGGCGGGTCAGGCGGCTGGTCGTCGCCGGACGATGCCTCAGTATCTGCCGGGACCGGCGGTACCGCAGAAAGCAAGGGCGATATTTTGGGTCCTGAGGTTTTCGCTCGCTCACTCCGCGGCTTTTTCTTGCTCGCGCGCTCTTCTTCACGCTGCACCTCGAAACTCATGCCCTGACCGTTTTCCCGCGCATAGATGGCGCTGACATTCCCGACTGGCACTTCAATTTCCCGCGCAACACCGCCGAAACGGGCCTTGAAATAGATAACGTCATTATCAATCTTCAGGTTTGCGGTCGCATCGAAGCTGAGGTTCAGAACGATCTCGCCATTCTTCACAAATTCGGGGGGTACCCGCGTACTCGTATCCACTACCACCACGATATACGGGGTGTAGCCGTTATCAGTGCACCACTCGTACAGTGCACGCAACAGATAAGGTTTTGTCGAAGTTTCTGACATCAGAGAGGTACACCCAAAAAAATGTCGGAGCAGAATGACGTACCAACAGCCCTACCGACACAGGCGGCGGACCCAAGGCCCGCCGGCTGCAGCCGTCAGCGCCGCATCACCTTCTCAGAGGGTGTGAGTGCTTCAATGTAAGCAGGGCGCGAGAATATGCGCTCCGCATATTTCATTAATGGTGCTGCCGTCTTGGACAGTTCCACACCGTAGTGGTCAAGGCGCCAGAGCAAAGGGGCGATGGCCACATCCAACATCGAAAATTCCTCGCCCAGCATGTACTTGTTCTTGAGGAATAGCGGTGCCAGCGTGGTCAGGCGGTCACGGATTTCGCTACGCGCCTTCTCATGGCTTTTCTCGGCTGACCGTGATTTTTCATTTTCCAGCGCGTGCACATGAACGAACAATTCTTTTTCAAAATTGAACAACATCAGACGGGCACGAGCACGCATCAGGGGATCGGCAGGCATGAGCTGCGGATGGGGAAAACGCTCATCAATATATTCATTGATGATGTTCGACTCATACAACACCAGCTCCCGCTCAACCAGAATAGGTACCTGGCCATAAGGATTCATGGTCGAAATGTCCTCAGGCTTGTTGAACAAGTCCACATCGCGGATTTCGAAGTCCATTCCCTTCTCGAACAAGACGAGGCGGCATCGTTGTGAAAATGGGCAGGTTGTACCCGAATAGAGGACCATCATGATGTCAGTTCCTTTGAAACAAAGAGGGTGAGGCAGCACGCCGCCTCACCCACGCATCTATATCTGCTTTTCTGCCCAGTCCGTTGATCGCTTGGGCGGCGATCACAGCAAGCTGAAAATACAGGGCTACTATTTGACTTCTCTCCAGAACGAGGCGTTCAAACGCCATGTCAGCAGCACCAGCAGGGACATGAACAACAAAACCCAGACGCCAATCTGCTGCCGCTTGGTTTTGACCGGCTCGCTCATCCAATCCATGTAACCGACGAGATCAGCCATTGCCGTGTCGTATTCCTGTGAAGTCATTTTGCCCGCCTTGACCTGTTCAAAACCGACAAATTTATGCACGGTTTTGGACGCGTCATGCGGATCCTTCTCGTCAACGAACTTCGCCTTGCGAATACCCTGCAACTCCCAGAGTACGTGCGGCATACCCACATTCGGGTAGGCGAGGTTGTTCCACCCCGTGGCACGGTCTTCGTCGGCATAGTACGTCCGCAAATAGGTGTAAACATAATCCGCGCCCGAACCTTCGCCCGAGGACTTAGCCCGAACGATCAGTGACAAATCAGGCGGCGCGGCACCAAACCAGGCTTTCGAATCGGTCACGCTCAGATTGCTTTTCATCAGATCACCGACCTTGTCGGAGGTGAAGAGAAGATTGTCACGGATTTGCTCGTCTGACAAACCGATATCGCGCAAGCGGTTGTAGCGAACCAACGATGCTGAATGACAATTCAAGCAATAGTTGACAAACAGACGGGCGCCGTTTTGCAGCGCCGTCAAATCACTACTGCGATCCGGCGCACGATCCAAAGGGTGACCAGCGTCAGAGGCCACAGCAAGAACCGGCGCAAGCACCATTACCGCCATTACTTTTTTTAATATGTTCATTCTTGTTCCTTTGCGGCTTAGTGCGGCTGGAAGTTCACGCGCTTGGGCACTGGCTTGAACTCGCCCATAGCGCTCCACCACGGCATGAGCATGAAGAAGCCGAAGTAGATAAGGGTGCCGATCTGCGCTACCAATGTACGGATCGCGGTTGGCGCTTGAACACCGAGATAACCGAGCACTAAAAAGGTAATGCCAAACACGGCATAAACAATCTTGTGCCAATCCGGACGGTAGCGAATGGACTTTACTGGTGAATGATCGAGCCAAGGCAGACCAGCAAGAATAAGAACAGAGACGCCCATCAACACCACACCCCAGAACTTGGCATCAAACACCAACATGCCAATGACAATAACCACAGTCGCACCCACGACAACGTTCTTGATCATCTGGGGCAAGCGCGTACGAAATACAATCAACGCAGCATACGCAATAGCGAACAAAATGAGCGCTGACATGAACTGTGAGGTGACCGCACGCAGAATCGAGTAGAACGGCGTGAAGTACCACACTGGCGCAATATGCGACGGCGTCTTTAGCGGATCAGCCGGGATGAAGTTGTTGTATTCGAGGAAGTAGCCACCAAACTCTGGCGCAAAGAAAATCACTGCGCTGAAAATCGTGAGGAAAACCGACACACCGAATATATCTTTGGTGGTGTAGTAAGGATGTGAAGGAATGGTGTCGACACCATGCCCATCCGGACCCAGATTTTCCTTGACTTCGATACCATCAGGATTGTTCGAGCCCACTTCATGCAGGGCGATCAGGTGGGCTACCACCAGTCCGAGCAGCACCAGCGGGATGGCAATCACATGGAACGCGAAGAAGCGGTTCAGGGTGGCGTCAGACACCACATAATCGCCGCGAATCCACAGAGACAGATCCGGGCCGATGAACGGAATCGCACCAAACAGGTTAACAATCACCTGCGCACCCCAATAGGACATCTGACCCCATGGCAGCAGATAACCAAAAAACGCCTCAGCCATCAGGCACAGGAAAATGGCAACACCAAACAGCCAGATCAGTTCACGGGGCTTACGATAAGAACCATAAAGCAGCGCACGGGTCATGTGCAGGTAGACCACGATAAAGAATGCCGAGGCACCGGTCGAGTGCATATACCGTACGAGCCATCCCCAGGGCACTTCGCGCATGATGTATTCAACTGAAGCAAAGGCGAGTTGCGCATCCGGTTTGTAGTTCATCACCAGGAAAATACCAGTGACGATCTGAATTACCAGTACCAGAGCGGCGAGCGAACCGAACAGATAGAAAAAGTTGAAGTTCTTGGGCGCGTAGTACTTGCCCCACTGGTCTTCCCACAACTTCGTTAGCGGAAAACGGGAGTCGACCCAGCCCAGCGCCTTTTGCGCGATCGGCGCATCGGCCGGCACTTTTTTCTCAACAAAAGCCATGATCAAGCCTCGCCTTTCTCGTCTCTGCCGATTGCGATTCGTGTGTCACTCAGATACATGTGTCTTGGTACTTCGAGATTATCCGGTGCAGGTTTGTTTTTGAAAACACGACCGGCCAGATCGAACGTCGATCCATGGCATGGGCAAAGGAAACCGCCCGCCCAGTCATCCGGCAGCGAGGGCTGCGCGCCCGTCTGGAACTTCGTGGTTGGCGAGCAACCCAGATGCGAACAGATGCCCACAGCGACCAGAATTTCGGGCTTGATCGAGCGGGTTTCGTTGCGCGCATACTCTGGCGTCAGTTCATTAGGGTTGCGCTCCGATTTCGGGTCAGCGAGTTGGGCGTCGGTCGTTTTCAGCGCGGCTACCATATCCGGCGTGCGCTTGACGACCCACACAGGCTTGCCGCGCCATTCGACGGTTTTCATCTCGCCAGGTTTAAGATCAGCGATATCGACTTCGACAGGCGCACCAGCGGCTTTAGCGCGCTCGGAAGGCTCAAACGTGGAAATAAATGCGCCGGCGGCCGCGAGTCCGGCCACGCCACCTGCAGCAGCGGTTGCAACCAGCAGGCCACGTCGACCCGGGTCGACCTGATTTTCGTCACTCATAACTCAGTCCCGATCAGAGAAATGCAAACAAAGGTTGGAAATTCCAGAAACCCTCGATTATAACGGAGCTAACCCGCCTTTTGTGGAAGCACCCCTCGAAGCTGCCGGTAAGTCAGCAAACATGCGGCGAACATCGTTTAGATTTTTAATTTGATAACAGCGTGCTGATGTTGATCAACGCTGTCTCAACGCTCGACAGCGCCTGCCTGCCCAGATGCAGACGGCTCGGAATGTGCGGGCTTGACATCGGCTTCAGACTCGAAACGCAGCAGGCCGCGCCGGTGCGCTTCGTACACCGCCTCAGAGCGGGAGTGCACGGAAAGCTTGCCGTAAATACGCTTGACGTGGGTTTGCACCGTGCTGACAGACAGGCTCAGTGCCTCAGCGACCTTGGCGAAACTGCCGCCACGTGAGATCAGTTCGAGTATCGCGCTCTCGCGGCGCGTTAGACCAGACATTTCATTAAGAGTGCCGTCATCGTCCGACCTTCGCGTAGTGCGCATGCGCGCCAGGACTTTGCGCGCGACGACCGGACTGATAGGTGAGCCACCGGCCCTGAGATCCAGAAGCGCGCGAACAATATCGACATGCCCCGCTTCTTTGAGCACGTAACCTGATGCGCCGGCCTCGATGCAAGCCAGTACCTGCGACTCATCGCTGGACATGGTGATCACCATGATGTCGGCCTCGGGCCAAATACGACGGCAATGATGGATGATCGACAGACCCGAGCCATCCGGCAAACCGAGATCGGTTAACAACAACTCAACAGGTTCGCGCTCCAGCCCCTCCAACGCATCAATAACCGTTCCGAAAGCACCGCTGAGCATCAGCGTCGGCTCCAGGTCAATCGCATTGCACAACAGACGACGTGTGACGACGTCATCTTCGACAACCATAACTCGGCACTGAGGGGACGATGCAATGGGGAGCATGAAATGGCGGACCTGACAGCAAACGAAAGGTTCGGTGTACAAGCTGCAGGTTTAGTTCCCACCGAAGGGTACATTTGTACTCAGAATGCCATTGAATTCAGACGGGATTCGGTACCTCGATGAATTCGTGCCGAATGCCGAACTGTTTTTCTATATGTCGACCAAGTGCCTGCACGCCGTAGCGCTCGGTCGCATGATGACCGCAGGCGAGATACGCAACTTGCGATTCCTGCGCGAGGTGTACGGTTTGTTCTGAAATCTCGCCGCTCAGGTAAACGCTGGCACCCGCAGCAATCGCATCGGCCAGTGCATTCTGGGCTGCCCCCGTACACCAGCCAATCCGTCCCACCCGCTGATCCGGCCTTCCGATCAGCATCGGCTTGCGTCCCAGCGCCTGCTCCACGACCTGCGCCAGATCACCGACGGTGGCGATCTCCGCCGAAGCGCTACCCAGCCATCCGAGATCCTGCTCACCGAAGCGACCATCAGGGCGCAAACCGAGCCGCTCGCCAAGCTGTGCGTTGTTACCCAGTATCGGATGCGCATCAAGCGGCAAATGGTAAGCAAACAGATTGATGTTGTTGGCCAACAGTAGTCTGAGACGCTTTTGCCGAGCTCCGATCACCCGCGGATCTTCACCTTTCCAAAAATACCCATGGTGAACGAGCACCGTATCGGCGCCCCTTTCCATCGCCGCTTCGATCAGCGCAAGACTGGCGGTCACCCCAGTGACCACATATTGAATCTGATCGCGTCCCTCGACCTGCAAGCCGTTGGGGCAATAGTCGCGAAAACGGTTAATATCCAACGTGCTGGCGAGATGCTGTTCCAGCACAGTCCGGCTCACTTTAGTTACGCTCATTTCCATACCTGTTATGCGTCGTCTCTGGCTCTTGTTTGCGCAAACCGTCACTGTGGCACTTGCGCTCTGGTTCATTGTAGCGACACTCAAGCCTGAGTGGCTGTCGCGCGGTGGTGCCGGCATTCATCTGGAATCAAAACCGGTACCCGTCCAGGAAGCGACGGGGCCGCTGCTATTGTCAGTGCAGGGCAGTTACCGTGAGGCTGCACGCCGCGCAATGCCCGCCGTGGTGAACATCTTTACCACGAAGGAAGCGCGCTCCCAAGGGCATCCGTTCAACAATGACCCTTTCTTCCGGCGCTTCTTTGGCGATGGTCCGGGTGCGCAGGACGAAAAGCAGTTCAGCCTCGGCTCTGGCGTCATTGTTAGCCCGGAAGGCTACATTTTAACGAACGACCATGTGATCGCAGGCGCTGAGGAAATGGAAGTCGCGCTGGCCGACGGCAGAAAAATTCCCGCCAAACTGGTCGGCTCGGATCCGGATACAGACCTCGCGGTCATCAAAGTCAACCTGAAAAATCTGCCGTCGATCACGCTGGGTAGACTCGATAAGGCACAAGTCGGCGATGTGGTTCTGGCCATCGGCAATCCATTCGGCGTCGGACAGACGGTCACCATGGGCATCGTGTCCGCGCTTGGGCGAAACCATCTGGGCATCAACACCTTCGAAAATTTCATCCAGACCGACGCGGCCATCAATCCGGGCAATTCCGGCGGCGCGCTGGTCGATACCGAGGGTCATCTGCTCGGCATCAATAATGTGATTTACACCCGCAGCGGCGGATCCCTCGGTATTGGCTTTGCGATACCGGTGACAACGGTAAAAACAGTGATGGATGCCATCATCAAAAACGGACAAGTCGTCCGTGGCTGGATCGGCGTTGAGCCGCAAGACATCACACCGGAACTCGCCGAAAGTTTTGGTTTACAAAAATCTTCAGGAACCATCATCGCTGGTGTGCTCCGGGGCGGCCCGGCAGACAAAGCCGGTGTGAAACCCGGCGATATCCTGTTGTCGGTGTCCGACAAGCCCGTGACCGATACCGTGTCCATGCTCAATCTCATCGCCCAGCTCACGCCGGGTGACAAAGTGCGCGTCACTGTCTTGCGCAAATCGCGGGAGGCCGAACTCGACATCACCGTGGGACGCAGGCCGCGCTCGAAGTCGCGCCGACCCGTGGAAGCCGAGTAAGCCACATGCACTTGCGCGACCTGATTCAGTTTCTGTCAGAGCTGGAGGAAAACAATAACCGCGCTTGGTTCGTGATGAACAAACCGCGCTATGACATTCTGCGCGGCGAACTGCTGATACTGGTTGAAACGCTGATTGCCGGCATCACGCGTTTTGATACGACGATTACTCATTGCAATCCGAAAAAAGCCCTGTTCAGGGTGAATCGTGATCTGCGTTTTGCACGCGGCAAACCGCCTTACAAAACGACTTTTTCGGCCGCAATCACTGCCAGCGGGCTCAAAAAGCCCAGCCAGGGCGGTGGCCCCGCCTACTATTTCCATATTGATGCACGAGGTATTTTGTTATCCGCTGGCGGTGAGTACCGGCCTCCGGCAGACCGCCTGCGCATGGTTCGTCAGCACGTCGTTGATGATGCGTCAGGGTTTCAGAAACTGCTGCGGGACAAGGGGCTGAATACGGCTTTCGGCGGACTGCAACAGGAAGACAAACTGATACGTTTGCCCAAAGGCTTCGACGCCGACGCACCGCATCCGGAATTTTTGAAACTGAAAAGCTTTGTGGCCTGGCGGGAGGTGGATATCCAAAAGCTGGCACCACAAAAGCTGCCAGATTTACTGATGGCCGATTTCAAGGCATCGGCGCCCCTGGTAAAGTGGCTGCGGGCTGCCGGACCCACGCCCTAAAAGCGTAGAGGCTCTGACAAACAACCGCTGGCTAGGCGCGCCGTTGCAGACAGTACACTGGTACGGCAAAGCGGTGCAACGACGCTAGCGGCTGTTTGCCAGAGCCTCTATCAGACAGCCTCTTCGGGCGCCTGGGTCGATTTAACAAACAAAGGCGCCAGCAGCAAACCCATTTCGTAAAGCAGACATAAGGGTATAGCCAGAAACAGCTGGCTCATCACATCAGGCGGGGTAACGATTGCCGCGATCACGAAGGCGCCCACGATAACATAAGGCCGTATCGATTTGAGTTTTTCTACGGTCACCAAACCCATGCGCACCAGCACAATCACGACAACCGGCACTTCAAACGTGAGTCCGAACGCAAGACACATGGTTAATACGAAGTCGAGATAATTTTCAATATCCGGTGCCACCGAAATCGTTTTCGGCGCAAATTCGTTGATGAATTTGAAAACCGTGCCAAACACAAAATAGTAGCAAAAAGCCACGCCCAGAAAAAACAGCGCTGAAGAAGAGATGATCAGCGGCGCGACCAGACGTTTTTCATGGGTATAAAGCCCCGGCGCCACGAATGCCCAGGCCTGATAAAGCACCCAGGGCAGCGAGATCATCAAGGCCAGCATCATCGTCACTTTCATCGGCACCATGAAAGGCGTGATGACGCCGGTGGCAATCATTTTCGAACCCTCGGGTAGCGCATTCATCATCGGCTGCGCGAGGAAATCATAAACGGCAGCAGCACCCGGCCAGATCGCGAAGAGCACAATGAACACCACCAGCACGACCGCTGACGCACGAACCAGTCGGGTGCGTAACTCGATCAGGTGGGAGATGAAGGTCTCCTGCATACCGGGAGAATTGTTGTCAGCCATGCGTTAGTTGAAAAACCTGATCGTTTTGCCGATGTTCGGGCGATAGCGAGCGACGCGGGCCGCGCCCGACATCACCCGCGTCCTGCGGCCTGTCGATCGCTTGTACCAGATCGGTAAAGATGAGGTCTGCGACAGTTTTTTCTTTCTGAAATCACGGCGTTTTTCGGCAAGGTCCTCATCGGTCGGAACGCGCAAGGCCTCGCTGTGACCCGTGTAGGCCTGATCGGCTTCGGCCATTGCCTCGGTCAATGACTCGCCGGCCTCCGTAAAATTTTGCTGCACATCAGCCAGACTCTGGCTGACGGTCTGGTTGATTTTGGAGGTGGCATTCATGAAGCCCGAATGCATCTTGTTGAGCTCCTCCATCTGCATTTCGCGATTGACTTCGGCCTTGACACTGCTGATGTAACGCTGCGCACGCCCCCAGAGGGTGCCCGCCATGCGTGCCACTGCCGGCAGCTTCTCGGGTCCGATCACGACCAGCGCGACCGCACCGATCAGCGCGATTTTGGTAAGACCCAGATCAATCATGGGGACAGGAAGTCAGGGAGAAGGCGAGGCGACCTGGAAGATCACCATCGCTGAAGGAAAGCGGTATCAGCTCTTGGATTTTTCGCGGGCTTCGACATCAATGGTGGCTTTGTCTGTCACCTGCGAGGGTGCAGCGTCTTTGTCATCCTCGGCGCCTTTAATGCCATCCTTGAACCCTTTGACGGCTTTGCCGAGATCGCCACCGATGTTGCCCAATTTCTTGGTGCCAAATACCAGCATCACAATCACCAGCACGATGACCCAGTGCCAAATACTGAACGTACCCATTGTTATCTCCTAGCCGAACCCGCAGGCTCTCATCGAATAAATTATTTCACTGCCAAAACGATTCCCTGACACTCAACGCTCGCTACGCCAAGGTCGGGTACCGCCCATCACGTGCAAATGAAGATGGTACACCTCTTGACCGCCATCAGGGCCCGTATTGACGAGTGTTTTGAAACCACCTGTCGGACCGTCAGCCGTGTCCCGATAACCACCGCCCAGTTCAGACGCCAGTTTCGGCGCGAGCCTCATCATTTTACCCAACAATGCAGTGTGCTTCTCATTGGCATCAGCCAGCGTCGGAATATGCTCGCGCGGCACGATGAGCAGATGTACGGGGGCCGCCGGATTGATGTCGTGAAAAGCAATCACATCATCATCTTCATAGACCGTCTTCGATGGGATCTTGCCGGCAGCAATCTTGCAAAAAATGCAGTTATCCATGCGGTGTCTCACTTTCTTTGTGCTTTACGGCGGTATCGTACCCAGACATCAAGGCCGGGCGCGAAAAAGGCCGCGGATTATGGCTCGGGACGGCGGCTCAGGATTTGCGCTCGTCGTGCTCGCGCTCTTTCAGCTTGCGGTTGGCCATTTCCTCAATGCCTGACAAACCTTCACGACGTGCTAGTTCATCCAACACCTGCTGCGGATTCAAGTCAAAACGGGCAAGCATGACGAGCGAATGGAACCACAGGTCGGCACATTCATAGACCAGCTTGCTGGCATCGGCACCTGAGCGAACATCCTTGGCAGCCATGACAGTCTCTGTGGCTTCCTCGCCAATTTTTTTCAGAATGGCATCATCACCTTTGTCGAACAGGCGAGAGACATAGGAAGTCTCAGGATTGCCGCCCGCTTCAGGCTTGCGTGATTCAATGACCTGGGCCAGGCGCGTAAGAACGTCGCTCATATTATTTTTTATAGATATCGTCAGGGTTTTTGAGTACCGGATCAACTTCTACCCAGTCCGACTCCTCGTCATTGTGCTCGAATTTACTAAAGAAGCAGGAATGTCGCCCCGTGTGGCAGGCCAGATTGCCGACTTGCTTCACTTTCAGCAGCAAGACATCCTGATCGCAATCGACCCGTATCTCCTGCACTTCCTGGAAATGGCCGGACTCCTCACCCTTATGCCAGAGTTTTTTTCGTGAACGGCTCCAGTAGACCGCCTGACCCAGTTCAACCGTCTTCGCCAGGGCATCGCGATTCATCCAGGCAAACATCAACACCTCGTTGGTACCGGCTTCCTGTGCAATGACAGGCACCAGCCCGTGCTCGTCCCAGTGAACCCGATTCAGCCATTTGGCACGCGCAATCATGACAGCCTCATGGGTATGCCCAGTCCCACCATGAATTGCTTGGCTTCCTGAATGCTGTGCTGCTGATAGTGAAAAATACTCGCAGCCAGCACAGCGTCGGCGTGACCCTCGGTAATGCCGTCGGCCAGATCCTGCAAGGACCCGACGCCACCCGATGCAATCACCGGGATCGACACCGCATCAGAGACAGAGCGCGTGAGCGGCAAATCAAAACCCGAACGCGTACCATCCTTGTCCATGCTGGTGAGCAGAATTTCACCCGCACCCAGGGACTGCATTTTGCGCGCCCAGTCAACCGCATCCAGCCCGGTTGCACGTCGGCCACCGTGAGTGAACACTTCCCAACGCCCTGTCTCCGAGCGCTTGGCATCAATCGCCACCACGATGCACTGAGACCCGTATTTATCAGCGGCATCGGCGACCAGTTGCGGGTTGGTGACTGCCGAGGTATTCATGCTGACCTTGTCGGCGCCGGCATTGAGCAAGCGACGCACGTCGTCAACGACGCGGACGCCACCGCCGACGGTCAGCGGAATAAAGACCTGCGAGGCGACCGCTTCGATGATGTGCAAAATAAGATCACGATCGTCCGAAGACGCCGTGATGTCGAGAAAGGTGATTTCATCCGCGCCTTGCTCATCATAGCGGCGCGCGATTTCAACCGGATCACCGGCATCGCGCAGCTCAACGAAATTGACTCCTTTGACGACCCGCCCGGCAGTCACGTCCAGACAGGGGATGATGCGCTTGGCGAGGGTCATGTCAGTCTTCAGTCTCTTCCGTGTCTGGGTCGAGTTCGCCTGAAAGTTCATCGGCACGTCGCTGTGCCAGTCCGAGGTCAAGTGTGCCTTCGTATATTGAGCGACCGCAAATCACACCCTCGATTCCCTCATCCTGCACCGCGCACAGTGCCTCGACATCCTTGATGTCATGCACGCCACCCGAGGCAATGACAGGAATGGTCATGCTTTGCGCGAGCTTGACGGTGGCTTCGATGTTCACGCCTTTCATCATGCCGTCACGGCCGATGTCGGTGTAAACGATCGCCTCGCAGCCATAGTCTTCGAATTTTTTGGCCAGATCGATGACCTCATGACCCGAAAGCTTGCTCCAGCCATCAGTGGCGACCTTGCCGTCTTTCGCGTCGAGTCCGACGATAATCTGACCGGGAAACGCACTGCAGGCATCATGCAGAAAGCCGGGGTTTTTTACCGCAGCCGTACCGATGATGATGTAAGAAATACCGCCATCAAGATAACGTTCGATGGTGTCGAGATCACGGACTCCCCCGCCCAGCTGCACCGGGATTTCATCAATATCATGCTCCTCTGCATAAGCGCGCACCGCTGCGAGGATGGCTTTGATCGCCGGCTCGTTTTTCGGTTTGCCGGCAAATGCACCATTCAGGTCAACCAGATGCAGGCGGCGTGCACCCTGCTCCAGCCAGTGGCGGGCCATTTGGGCGGGGTCTTCGGAAAAGACGGTGACCTGGTCCATGTCGCCTTGCTTGAGGCGTACGCAGTGACCGTCTTTGAGATCGATAGCAGGTATGAGCAGCATGGCTACTGACTGAGAGAGGTTAAGTAAAGGTTGAGTGAGGATGGGCGCCGGTGATGCAAATTACGGGTTCCAATGTACAAAATTTTTGTACAACTGCAAACCAGCCGATGCACTTTTTTCAGGATGAAACTGAGTGGCGAAAATATTATCTCTTCCTGCGGCGCAGCAAAATGGGGCGCCATAGACACTCTCGGCCAGCACATGCGAGGGGTTTTCGGGCACTGCATAGTAGCTGTGGACGAAATAGAAATAGCTGTGGTCAGCCACGCCTGCCCACATCGGATGGCTGCCCCGGATCTGAACGCGGTTCCAGCCCATCTGTGGCACCTTGAAGCGCGAGCCGTCGGGCTGCAGCTGATCCTCAAGCTGAAAACGCACCACCTTGCCGGGCATCAGCCCAAGGCAGCGCGCATCGCCCTCTTCACTCGCATCGAACAGCATCTGCTCGCCCACGCACACACCGAACAAGGGCTTGCTCCCGGCCGCCTCCATCAGCGCGTCGAACAGCCCGGATTCCCGCAGGGATCGCATGCAGTCCGGCATGGCACCTTGGCCCGGCAGCACGACACGATCCGCATCACGAAGTACTTCGGGGTCACCCGAGATACGAACATCCGCCTCGGGCGCCACGTGCATCAAGGCCTGAGCGACCGAGCGAAGGTTACCCATACCGTAATCAACGACGACGATCTTGTTCATGACATGGGCGCGTATTGGCACATAGTGGCACGTCAGTCAGCCGCAGTATGCGCGGCCAACGTCGCTCAGAGACTGCCTTTGGTGGAAGGAATGGTGCCGGCAGCACGCGGATCAAGCTCGGCAGCCATGCGCAGCGCGCGGCC
This sequence comes from uncultured Bifidobacterium sp., assembly GCA_964639465.1. GTDB lineage: Bacteria > Pseudomonadota > Gammaproteobacteria > Burkholderiales > Burkholderiaceae_D > Pernthalerella. The sequence continues at coordinate 42,631 of CAZXDB010000002.1, forward strand.
AAACGCCTTGAATACCGTTTCGCACTGATGGTGCGCATTCTCGCCGCGCAGGTTATCGATGTGTAGCGTCACATTCGCGTGATTGACGAAGCCCTGAAAAAATTCATGGGTCAGGTCCACATCGAACGAGCCAATCATCGAGCGCTTGAAAGGCACATGGAATTCGAGTCCAGGGCGGCCAGAGAAATCAACCACGACCCGCGACAACGCTTCATCCAGCGGCACATACGAATGGCCGTATCGGCGTATGCCCTTTTTGTCGCCGATCGCGCGCGCAAAGGCCTGTCCCAGCGTGATACCAACATCCTCGACGGTATGGTGGGCATCGATGTGCAAGTCGCCCTTGGCTTCGATGTCGAGATCGATCAGCCCGTGGCGTGCGATCTGGTCCAGCATGTGGTCGAGAAAAGGTACGCCGGTGTTGAGCTTTTGCTGACCGGTACCGTCGAGATTGATCGCAACCCGGATCTGGGTCTCGCTGGTGTCGCGAACGACTTCTGCTGTACGTGGCATGGACATGATGAGTGGTATCAGGGATTCAGGCTGGACTGCAGCGCCGCCAGAAAGAGCGCATTTTCAGCTGGCGTGCTGACGGTCACCCGCAAACAGTTTTCCAGCAGAGCGTGCATTTTACCGACATTTTTCACCAGCACCTTTTGCGAGAGCAGGCGATCGAAGACCTGGGTACCTGTGACCCCCGCACGCTCGATGCGCAACAGGATGAAATTCGCGGCGGAGGGAAAGACATGAACACCGGGCATCGCCGCCAGTGCCGTCGCAAGCGCGGCACGTTCGGCACAGATGGCCTCGGCCTGCTGATCCAGCACCGCGCGGTGCTCCAGCACGAAAGCAGCCGTAGTCTCGGTCAATACATTGATATTGTAGGGCGGGCGCACCTTGTCGAATTCGGCCAGCAAGGCAGGCGCTGCCGACATGTAACCCAGCCGTATACCAGCAAGCCCGAGCTTGGAAACGGTACGCATCACGATCAGATTGTCATGCAGGGGCAAGCGCGGCATAAAGCTGGTGCCGGCAAAAGGCTGGTAAGCCTCGTCGACAATCACCACGCCGCTGTCACCCACTTCGCGCAGCACCGCGAGCATCGCATCGTTGTCAAACAGATTGCCGGTAGGGTTGTTCGGATAGGCCAGATAGGTAATAGCGGGCCGGTGCGCGCGTACAGCCGCCAGCATCGCCTCGAGATCGAGCGTCAGATCGGCTTTGAGCGGCACGCCAATAAACTCCATACCGGCCAGCTGGGCTGACATCGCGTACATCACAAAACCGGGCAGCGGCGCCAGCACTTTCGCACCCGGCTTAGCGCAGGCAACTGAGACGATGGCGATCAGCTCGTCCGAGCCATTGCCCAACACCACATCAAAACCGGCCGGCACGCCCAGCTGACTGCAAATTGCGGATTTAAGACCGGCATACGAAGGGACAGGGTAACGGTTCAGGGCGACGACTGCGAGCCGCTGACCCAGCTCATGCTGCAGCTGGGGCGGCAAGGTATACGGATTTTCCATCGCATCAAGCTTGACTAGCCCCGACGCATCCGGCACATGATAAGCCGACAACGAGCGCACATCGTCACGAATGATGTTCTTGGTTACGGACACAGTCGGCTCATTTCATCCGGAATTCGGCAGAACGCGCGTGGGCCTGCAAGCCTTCGCCATAGGCCAGCTCGGCCGCAACGCGCCCCAGCGTTTGCGCGCCGGCCTGACTGACGTGCAATATCGATGAGCGCTTCTGAAAATCATAAACACCCAGCGGCGAGGAAAAGCGCGCGGTACGCGACGTGGGCAGTACGTGATTCGGGCCGGCACAATAATCGCCCAGCGATTCGGACGAGTAGCGGCCCAGGAACATCGCACCCGCGTGCCGGATTTTGTCGGCCCAGCGCTGAGGCTCGTCGGCGGAAATCTCCAGATGCTCGGCGGCGATCAGGTTGGCAATATCGCAGGCTTCGTCCATGTCGCGCACTTTGATCATCGCGCCGCGATTAGTCAGTGAGGTGCGAATCACCGCTTTGCGCGGCATATCGTCGAGCTGACGATTGACGCTGTCGGCCACGCGCGCCAGATAAGCAGCATCCGGGCAGACCAGAATGGATTGAGCAAGTTCATCATGCTCGGCCTGTGAAAACAGATCCATCGCGACCCAGTCGGGGTCGGTGCTGCCATCAGCGAGCACCAAAATCTCGGAGGGTCCGGCAATCATGTCGATACCGACCACACCAAATACCCGGCGCTTGGCGGCCGCGACATAGGCGTTACCCGGCCCGACGATCTTGTCGACCTGTGGAATGGTTTGAGTGCCGTACGCCAACGCGGCAACCGCCTGTGCACCCCCAATGGTGAAAACACGGTCAACACCGGCGATTTCAGCCGCCGCCAGCACCAGCGGGTTTTTCACGCCATCCGGTGTCGGCACGACCATGATGACTTCAGCCACACCCGCGACTTTCGCCGGAATCGCGTTCATCAGTACCGATGACGGATAGGCCGCTTTACCACCCGGGACATAGATACCAACCCTGTCCAGTGGCGTGACCTTTTGTCCGAGCACCGTGCCATCGGCTTCGGTGAAGGTGAAACCATCGGAGCCGCATTCCTTCTTTTGCCGTTCGTGATAAACGCGCACGCGATCCGCCGCCGCTTGCAGCGCAGCCCGGCGTTCCGGCGCAAGGCTGTTGAGCGCATCCTTGAGCTCTGCACGCGGTATTTCGAGCATCGGCATGTCGGTCGCTGACAAACGATCAAATTTGTTTGTGTATTCGAGCACTGCCGAATCGCCACGCTGGCGCACATCGGCCAGAATCGTTGCTGCAGCGCGGTCAATAGCCTCGTCTTCGGCAGCCTCGAAGGCAAGCACGTCCATCAGGCGGGCCTGAAAATCTTTATCAGCAGAGTCGAGCTGGCGTATGACAACGGACATGGCTTTACTTTTCACGAAGCGATGCCTTGGCAAAGGCATCAATGATGGGTTGCAGTTTTTCGCGCTTGAGCTTGAGCGCCGCCTGATTGACCACCAGTCGGGATGAGATCTCCATGATCTGCTCGACCTCGACCAGATGGTTGGCACGCAGCGTACTACCGGTCGAGACCAGATCGACGATGGCGTCCGACAATCCGACCAGCGGACCGAGTTCCATCGAGCCGTACAACTTGATGAGATCCACATGCACGCCCTTGGCGGCGAAGTGTTCACGCGCGACCTGCACATACTTGGTTGCCACCCGCAAGCGCGCGCCCTGACGGACGGCACTGGCGTAATCAAAACCGGATTGCACCGCGACCGACATCCGGCATCGGGCGATTTGCAAATCAACAGGCTGATACAAACCTTCACCGCCATGCTCAAGCAGCACATCCTTGCCGGCGACACCAAAATCGGCTGCACCGTATTGCACATAGGTCGGCACATCGGAGGCGCGGACGATGACGACGCGCAGCTGGGGATCGCTGGTGGGCAGAATCAGCTTGCGCGATTTCTCAGGGTCTTCGGTGACGTGAATGCCGGCCGCTTCCAGCAACGGCAGCGTCTCGTCGAAGATGCGTCCCTTGGACAGCGCCAGCGTAAGGGTTGGGTTCATTATTGGATTCTCTGTATATCAGCGCCCACTGCGGAGAGCTTGACTTCCATGCGGTCATAACCGCGATCGAGATGATAAATCCGGTCGATCAGGGTTCGCCCCTCCGCAGCGAGGCCGGCAATCACCAGCGACGCCGATGCTCGTAAATCAGTGGCCATCACAGGCGCACCAACCAGACGGGGCACACCCTGAATGATGGCGGTGTGGCCATCGATTTCAATAGCTGCACCGAGACGATTGAGCTCCTGCACATGCATGTAGCGGTTCTCGAAGATCGTTTCGATGATGCGGCTGCTGCCCTCGGCGATGCAATTCAGTGCCATGACCTGCGCCTGCATGTCGGTCGGGAAGCCGGGATATTCGGTGGTACGAAAACCCACCGAGCGCGGCCGGCCTGACATCTGCACGCGAATCCAGTCGTCGCCGGATGTCAGTATCGCGCCAGTCTCACGCAATTTGTCGACCACGACATCCAGCAGATCGGCGCGTGTACGACGCAACACGACGTCACCGCCGGCAGCCGCAACCGCACACAAAAACGTCCCGGTTTCGATTCGATCGGCAATGACCGCATGGCTGGCGCCATGAAGTGCGGATACGCCGGTGATACAGAGGCGATCGCTGCCGACACCTTCAATCTTCGCACCCATTGCCACCAGCAGGTGGGCAAGATCGGTCACTTCGGGCTCGCGCGCTGCGTTTTCAAGAAGGGTCTCGCCATCGGCGAGCACGGCGGCCATCATCAGATTTTCGGTGCCGGTGACGGTGATCATGTCCGTCACGATTCGTGTGCCGCGTAGTTTTTTCGAGCGTGCGTGGATGTAGCCGCCCTCGATCACAATCTCGGCACCCATCGCCTGCAAGCCCTTAATGTGCTGATCCACCGGACGCGAGCCAATCGCGCATCCGCCGGGCAGCGAGACTTTGGCCTGACCAAAACGCGCCAGCAGCGGGCCCAGCACCAAGATAGAAGCACGCATGGTCTTGACCAACTCGTATGGCGCCTCGGGGGTATGAATATCGCGACCGCATAACTCGAGCTGATCGCCGTTTTCCACAATGGACAAACCCATCTGGCGCAGCAGCTTCTGCATCGTGGCCACATCTTGCAGACGCGGCACGTTCGACAGCGCCAGCGTATCAGCCGTCAGCAATCCAGCGCACAGAATTGGCAATGCCGCATTCTTCGCGCCGGAAATCGTGATCTCACCGGACAGTCGCTTGCCGCCCGTGATGCTGAGCTTATCCATTACGACTGATGCTCTTCCGGGGTCAGGGTTTTCATCGACAACGCATGAATTTCTTCGCGCATGCGGTCACCCAGCGCTGCATACACCAGCTGGTGACGCTGAATCAGGCGCTTGCCGATAAATGCGGGCGAGACAATCAGCGCACTGAAGTGCTGGCCATCGCCTTCGACTTCGAGATGCGTGCACTCAAGGCCGGCAGCAATATAGCTTTTGATGAGTTCAGGTGTGGGCAGCACGATTTTGCCTTTGTCCAAAAATGAATGAATTCAAATCAGTGACGCAGCTTGTAGCCCGTCTTGAGTAATCTGATGGCCAGACTCGCCAGCAATACCAGAAAGCTCAAGACGACCAGCAGACTGGTCGTCGGCGGCACATCCGAGTGGCCAAAAAAGCCGTAACGGAAGCCGTCGATCATATAAAAAAACGGGTTGGCATGCGAGACAGCCAGCCAGAAAGGCGGCAGTGAATGCACCGAGTAAAACACGCCTGCCAGAAACGTCGCTGGCACAATCAGGAAGTTCTGGAAGGCCGCCAGCTGATCGAATTTTTCAGCCCAGATACCCGCCAGGAGACCCATCGTCCCAAGGATGGCCGCGCCCAGCAGCGCAAAGGCCACGATCCAAAGCGGCGCGACGAACGACAGTTCCGCAAACCAGATCGTGACCAGAAGCACGCCAGCGCCCACGACCAGACCCCGCACCATCGCTGCCAGCACATAAGCCCCGTACAACTCCCAGTGCGACAAGGGCGCGAGCAAAACAAACACCAGATTTCCCGTGATCTTCGACTGGATCAGCGATGATGACGAGTTAGCGAAGGCATTTTGCAAAACGCTCATCATCACCAACCCGGGCACCAGAAACGCCGTATACGAAACGCCGGGGAAGACCTGCACATGCGCCTCCAGCACATGGCCAAAAATTAGCAGATAGAGCATCGCCGTGACCACCGGCGCGGTCAGGGTTTGCGTCGCGACTTTCCAGAAGCGCAGCAGTTCCTTGTAAAACAAGGCGCCAAAGCCCGTCATGATGATTTGCCCATGATCTGGATGAACACATCTTCAAGATCCGCCTGGTGCAGCTGCAGATCTTCAAGTTTCGCACCTGACGCACGCAAGGCGGCGAGCATAGGCTCAACCTCATCATGATGATTCACACGCAAAGTGTATTGACCGGCAGACGCCGCCTGCTCGGGATGGGTCACGAGGTGGGCCAGCGATGGGGGCAGACTGCCCCCGGCCAGACGCACCACCAACTGCGAACCGGAAATGCGCCGAATCAGCGCAGCAGTGGAGTCCAGTGCAACCACCTGACCGGACTTGAGCATCGCGATACGGTTGCAGAGCGCCTGTGCCTCTTCCAGATAATGGGTTGTCAGTACAACAGTGTGGCCTTCGCGGTTCAGGCGGCCGATAAACTGCCACAAAGTCTGACGCAATTCCACGTCCACGCCGGCGGTGGGCTCGTCCAGCATGATCACCGGCGGTCTGTGCACCAGCGCCTGCGCCACCAGCACGCGGCGCTTCATGCCGCCCGACAGCGAGCGCATATTGCTGTTGGCCTTGGACGTCAGATCGAGGTTGTGCATTACCTCATCAATCCACGCATCGTTGTTGCTGATGCCAAAATAACCAGACTGCATGCGCAGGGTTTCCCGCACAGTAAAGAAAGGATCGAACACCAGTTCCTGCGGCACCACGCCGATGCGCTGACGTGCGCGGCGATAGTCCGAGACCACGTCATGGCCATGAATCTTCACCTGCCCTTCATCAGCCCGAGACAGGCCGGCGATGATGGAGATCAGGGTCGTCTTGCCGGCGCCGTTCGGACCGAGCAGACCGAAGAATTCGCCTTCGGCGATTTCCAGCGACACGCCACCCAGCGCCTGCAGGGTACCGAAGCGCTTTTTGACGTGATCAATCTGGATGGCTGCCATCGTGGCTGGAAAGGTAAAAATGCAACGCGCCGCCCGACGGCAGCGCAAAGTCGTTGATTATAGGGGATTTTCCGTGCGTTAACGCCACACGCGCGTGCAATCTGGACGCTGTCACCAAATGAGCTAAACAAAGCAACGCGGTCGCTGGCAATACACCTCCGACACCGGCAGCGGCATTTTGTCAGTGCTTCTCAGCCTTGCAACAGCTCGGATACGCCGTACAAGTTCGCCAGACTTTGCACGCCGGGTGGTGCGCCCGTTATACGCAGGGAAACACCCGCCGACTCTGCGGCACGCCGCCAGGCCAGCAGCGCGGCCATTGCTGCGGAGTCAAAGCGCTCCAGACGGGACAGATCAATCTCGGCAGTGCCACCGGCGATTGCGGCCAACCCCAATGGGAGACTGGCATCCGCATCCTGCATGGTCAGCGAGGTTGGGAAATAAGCCATACGTCAGCTCTTGCCTGCCGGTGGCTTCGGGGGCGCCACAGCGAGCCGGCGATTACGATCCGACAGGGTCTTGATCAGGCCGTTAATGCCACCTTTGCTGATTTCGGTGGCAAAGCTGCTTTTGTAGGTCTCGACCAGCCAAGCGCCGAGGATGTTGACGTCATAAATTTTCCAGCCATTCGCCGTCTTCTCCAGACGGTAATTAAGCTGCATGGCCTCGCCGCGCGACTGGACCACACTGGTGCGCACTTCGACTTCGGTGTCATCGGGATCGGCACGCAGCGGCTTGAAATTGAGCTTTTGGTTACGAATCTGAGTGATCGCGCCCGAGTAGGTATAGACCAGCAGCGTCCGGAATTCGCTGATCAGCGCAGCCTGCTGCTCAGGCGTAGCTTCCCGCCAGTAACGGCCCGAAGCCATCGCGGTCATGCGCTGAAAATTCACGTAGGGAATGATTTTGGATTGCACCACTTCCATGATGCGCTGCTGATTACCCGCCTGAATCTGCTGGTCAGTTTTTGCAAGATCCAGAATTTCCTCGCTGACGCGCTTGACCAGCACATCCGGCGCTTCCTGCTGGGCACTGGCGCTGGCAGCGATGAAAAGAAATGTCAGCGCAAGGCGGGCGGACAGCGCTTTGAAAAAGGTCATGAGATCTCGGCAATATTAGGAGTAAAGCCCATCCGTTCAGAGGGCGACAGCCAAATGATAACCAATGCGGTCATCTGGCGCCAAACCCTGTTGCTGCCGGAACCCCCTAGTCTGCAAGACCGTCCCGGACACGGCTCTCCCGCCGTTGCAAATAAGCGTCACGAGCAAACTGATAAGGATCCAGCGCAGCATCCTCTAACAGGCGCGACGAATCCAGCAAAGCCGCGCGATCATCGGTGAGGCGTAACGCGCGTACGCTGTTTTCCACCCGCACACTCTCAATCAAATTGATTGGATCGGCGTACAAGTCTACCGGCCGGGCCAGCCCGTCTCTGACGGTGCTGGAGCCGAAAATGGGCAGCACCAGATAGGAGCCCGACTTAACGCCCCAGACGCCGAGCGTCTGACCGAAATCTTCTTCATGCTTGGTCAGGCCCGCTGGCGTGGCGACATCGATCAGTCCGGCAATACCGAAAGTCGAGTTCAGGACAACGCGTGCAATGTCGCTGGTACCGTCACGCGGCTTGCCCTGCAGATAATTGTTCACCGACGTCCATACATCACCGATATTGCCGAAAAAATTACCGATGGCCGTACGAATCAGCGACGGAACGACGTTCACATAGCCGGTCGCCACGGGTTTGAGTACTTTGTCATCGACCGTTTTGTTGAAAGTGAACATCGCGCGGTTATAGCGCTCGAATGGATCGCGCGGATCGGCGATCGATCCCGCTGGCACGCTGGCACACGCAGTCAGCCACAGCGCCGCCATGAAAATCATCGTCCACCGGACCATGATGACAGTCCTGCTCATTTATTTTTCCCTTCGCTGCTACCCTCTGCAGCCTTGCTGAACAAAAACTGGCTGATAAGGTTTTCCAGCACGATGGCGGATTGCGTGATCTTGATCCGATCACCTTCCGCAAGATTTTTTTCATCACCACCGGGTTCAATACCAATGTATTGCTCGCCCAGTAAACCCGAGGTCAGGATCTTGACCGAACTGTCTTTGGGAAACTGATATTCGGTCTGCAGCCGCATTGTCACCTGCGCCTGAAATGTCTTGTCATTAAAGCCGATCGACTCCACGCGGCCAACGACCACACCGGCGCTCTTAACCGGCGCACGAGGTTTGAGGCCACCGATATTATCGAAACGCGCAACGACCGCATAGGTGGATCCAAAACTCATTGAACTCATGTTGCCGACCTTAAGCGCCAAAAACATCACCGCGAGCGCACCCAGCAGCACGAACAGTCCCACCCAGACATCAAGAGATTTGCGTTGCATCTTCGCCTCAGGAAAACATCAGCGCCGTGAGCAGGAAATCCAGCCACAGCACCATCAATGAACCAATCACGACCGTACGCGTGGTCGCACGCGCGACACCTTCCGGGGTCGGGTCTGCACAATAGCCTTCGTAGAGCGCAATGTAAGTCACCGCCACGCCGAACACGGCGCTCTTGATCACGCCGTTGGCCACATCTGCCCAGACATCCACACCGGCCTGCATCTGGGACCAGAAAGCTCCCTCGTCCACGCCAATGAGCTTCACACCGACAATATAACCGCCCAGCACACCCACGGCACTGAAAATGGCAGCCAATACCGGCATCGCGATCACACCTGCCAGAAAACGCGGCGCTAGCACCCGACGCATCGGATCGACCGCCATCATCTCCATCGCACTCAGCTGCTCGGTGGCTTTCATCAAGCCGATCTCGGCCGTCAGCGAGGTACCGGCACGACCTGCGAACAACAGGGCCGTGACGACCGGCCCCAGTTCACGAATCAGGGACAGCGCTACCAGCAATCCGAGTGCCTGTTCGGAGCCATATTTATTGAGCGTGTAATACCCCTGCAAGCCCAGAACGAAACCGACGAACAAACCCGAGACCGCAATGATGACCAGCGAATAATTACCGATGAAATGCACCTGATCGCTCACCAGCCTCGGTCTGCGCCAGAGTGAACCGGCAGCGCCCACGAGGGCGACAAAGGTGCGCATGGACAGACCGAGCGCCGCGAGACCCACCCGCACCCTGGCACCGAGCCGAGCCAGAAAGTCCAGGATCATCGCCCCTCCGATAGACCGAGCTGCTCGGCAATAGAGCGTCCGGGATAATGAAACGGCACCGGACCATCGGCCTGCGCGTGAACAAATTGCGTCACGTAGGGATCATCGGAGGCGCTCATCTGTTCCGGTGTGCCATGAGCGACGATACACCCCTGCGACAGAAAGTAGACGTAATCGGCAATCGTGAAGGATTCACGCACATCATGCGAGACCAGGATCGATGTGGAACCCAGCGCATCATTGAGCTTGCGAATCAGGTTGGCGATGACGCCCATGGAAATCGGATCGAGCCCGGCAAAGGGCTCGTCATACATGATCAGCTGCGGATCCAATGCCACTGCGCGGGCCAGCGCCACGCGCCGTGCCATGCCGCCCGAAATCTGTGAAGGCTTGAGCATCGCAGCATTGGAGAGACCGACCGCATGCAGCTTGAGCAGCACCAGGTCGCGAATCATGCCTTCCGGCAGACCGGTGTTTTCACGAAGCGGGAAAGCGACGTTATCGAAAACCGAGAGATCGGTGAATAGCGCACCGTGCTGAAACAGCATGCCCATGCGACGACGCATCCGGTACAAACCGTCGGTACTGAGCGAAGACACCGCCTGCCCATCGACCGTGACGCTACCTGACTGCGCGCGCAACTGCCCGCCGATCAGACGCAGTACGGTAGTTTTGCCCGAACCTGAGCCGCCCATGACCGCGATAACTTTCCCTCGAGGAAACTGCATGGTGAGTCCGGACAGGATGCGCCGGTCGCCATAGCCGAATTGCAGGTCATGAATTTCGACGAGATTGGGCACGAGAGGTCGGGAGAAAGACGGGAATGGGATTGTAGTGCAAGCCGGGCCATCCCGACTGATTACCTATTGTTTGCAAGAATAACATTACCCATAACAAAAATGCCCGTAATGGGCATTTTTGTCAGATCAGCGACGAAATCGGGTCAACGAGGCAGAACCGATGCACCCATAAGGAATTCGTCCACCGCCCGCGCGCACTGACGGCCTTCGCGTATCGCCCACACCACCAGTGACTGGCCACGGCGCATGTCACCGGCCGCAAAAACCTGGGCGTCGGAAGTCTGATAGCAGCCTTCGCCATCCGTCGTGGCTCTGGCATTGCCACGCGCATCCTTGTCGATACCAAAGGCACCGATGATGCTATTGACCGGCGACACAAAACCCATGGCCAGCAATACCAGATCGGCTTTCAGTTCGAACTCCGAGCCCGGCACCTCAACCATCTTGCCGTCTTTCCACTCAACGCGAGCGGCGATCAGTTTTTCAACTTTGCCGTTCTTGCCTTCGAGGCGCTTGGTGGCGACTGACCAGTCGCGCTCACATCCCTCCTCGTGCGACGACGATGTGCGCAGTTTGGTCGGCCAGTACGGCCATACCAGCGGCTTATTCTCGACTTCAGGTGGCTGCGGCAGCAATTCAAACTGAACCACGGACGCCGCACCGTGCCGATTGGAGGTACCCACACAATCCGAACCGGTATCGCCGCCGCCGATCACGATGACATGCTTGCCGGTCGCCATGATCTGATCCTTGAGATTGTCGCCGGCATTCACACGGTTTTGCTGAGGTAGAAATTCCATCGCATAGTGCACACCTTGTAGTTCGCGACCGGGCACCGGCAAATCACGCGGCACCTCGGCCCCACCCGCGATGATGACAGCATCAAAATCTTTTTTCAGCTGCTCAGGCGAGATCGTCTCTTTCGCGAGATTCATAATCTCGGCCGGAAAATCTTTACCAACGAGCACACCGGTGCGGAAAGTCACGCCTTCGGCCTGCATTTGCTCGACGCGGCGATCAATGTGCGACTTTTCCATCTTGAAGTCAGGAATCCCATAGCGCAGCAATCCACCCACCCTGTCATTCTTCTCGAAGACCGTCACCTGATGACCGACACGCGCCAGCTGCTGCGCCGCAGCCATACCCGCCGGACCGGAGCCAACGATCGCGACTTTTTTCCCGGTTTTGACAGCGGCAGGCTGTGGCACGACCCAACCGTTTTCCCAACCTTTGTCGATAATGAAATGCTCGATGGACTTGATGCCCACCGGCGCATCATTAATGCCCAGCGTGCAGGCCGCCTCACACGGCGCCGGACAGATACGACCCGTGAACTCGGGGAAATTATTGGTCGAGTGCAGATTGTCGAGCGCCTCATGATAATTGCCGTTGTAAACGAGATCATTCCAGTCGGGGATGATGTTATTGACCGGGCAGCCGCTGTTACAGAACGGGATACCGCAATCCATGCAGCGCGCACCCTGCACTTTGGCGTCGGCATCCGACAGGTGCAGCGTAAATTCCTTGTAATGCTTGGTGCGTGACTGCGGCGCCTCGCTCGCTTCTTGCAGTCGCTGAAATTCCAGAAAACCGGTAACTTTTCCCATAACGTTCTCGCAAATTATTTTCGGTTGCCGACAATGCATTCCGCACCGCCGGTTTTATTTCAGGGTTCAGGCAGTGGCTTTTTCTTTAGCCTTGCCGGACTTCGCCGCAAACATCTCGCCCAGTGCGCGCTTGTACTCGGTCGGGAAGACCTTCACGAATTTTGCGCGCGCCGTGCTCCATTCATCAAGCAGCGTCCGGGCACGGGTGCTTCCGGTGTGTTTGAAATGACGCTCGATCAGTGCCTTGAGCATCACCTCATCCGTCTGACCTTCGCCATTGCGGGTCAGGCTGTGCCAGCTGGACTGGGCAACCGTGGACTCTTGCTCGGATGCCGACAAGACCGGTCCCAGTGTCACCATCGCCGGGTTACACTTCCGCTCGAAGCTGCCATCTTCGTCGTACACATAAGCGATACCACCGGACATACCGGCTGCAAAGTTGCGGCCTGTCTCGCCGAGCACAACCACAGTACCACCCGTCATGTATTCGCAGCCATGATCGCCGGTGCCTTCAACCACGGTCACGGCGCCAGAGTTACGTACCGCAAAACGCTCGCCCGCGACGCCGTTAAAGAAAGCCTCGCCGGAAATCGCGCCGTACAACACGGTGTTACCGATGATGATGTTATCGACCGCGCGACCACGGAACTCGGTGTTGGGTCGGACGATAATGCGGCCACCGGAAAGCCCTTTGCCAACGTAGTCATTACCTTCACCCACCAGATCCAGCGTCACGCCATGCGCGAGGAATGCGCCGCAGGACTGCCCCGCCGTACCCTGCAACTGAATGTGGATCGTATCTTCTGGCAGACCTTCGTGACCATATTTCTTGGCCACTTCGCCGGAAAGCATCGCGCCCACGGTGCGATTGAGGTTTTTGACCGGCGAAATAAACGAGACCTTCTCTCCCCGCTCAATAGCCGGTTTTGCCTGGGCAATCAGTTTGTGATCGAGAGCTTTGTCCAGACCGTGATCCTGCGTCAGCACGTGATAACGCGGCTCGTTGTCGGCCATCTCGGGCAGATAGAAAATCTTGCTGAAATCCAGGCCTTTGGCTTTCCAGTGGCCGATGGCGCGCGACTTGTCGAGCAGATCGGCACGACCGATCAATTCATCGAAACGACGAATACCGAGTTGGGCCATGATCTGACGCGCTTCTTCGGCAACAAAGAAGAAGTAATTCACGACATGCTCGGGCTTTCCCTGGAATTTCGCGCGCAGCACCGGATCTTGTGTCGCGACCCCGACCGGGCAAGTATTCAGATGACATTTGCGCATCATGATGCAGCCCTCAACCACTAGCGGCGCAGTCGCAAAACCAAATTCATCAGCGCCCAGCAGCGCGCCAATCACGACATCGCGGCCGGTCTTGACCTGGCCATCAGTCTGCACGCGGATACGACTGCGCAGGCCATTCAACACCAGCGTCTGCTGCGTCTCGGCCAGACCCAGCTCCCAAGGTGTGCCGGCATGCTTGATGGATGACAAAGGCGAAGCGCCCGTGCCACCGTCATGTCCGGCGATCACCACGTGATCTGCCTTGGCTTTCGCAACACCGGCGGCGACCGTACCGACACCGACTTCGGACACCAGCTTGACCGAGATCGCCGCGGCGGGATTGACATTCTTGAGATCGTGAATCAGCTGCGCGAGATCTTCGATGGAATAAATGTCGTGGTGCGGCGGCGGTGAAATCAGGCCAACACCTGGCACCGAGAAGCGCAGCTTGGCGATGTACTCGGAGACCTTGTGGCCCGGCAGCTGTCCACCTTCACCAGGCTTCGCACCTTGTGCCATCTTGATCTGAATCTGCTCAGCTGACGTCAGGTATTCGGTGGTGACACCAAAGCGACCCGAGGCGACCTGCTTGATCTTCGACCGCAGCGAATCGCCTGCCAGCAAAGGCAGATCAACCTCGACACGCTCTTCGCCGATGATGGAGGCCAGCGTATCGCCTTGCTTGATAGGTATGCCGCGCAATTCATTACGGTAGCGATTCTCGTCTTCGCCACCCTCGCCGGTATTGGATTTGCCGCCAATGCGATTCATCGCGATGGCCAGTGTGGCATGCGCTTCGGTTGAAATCGATCCGAGCGACATCGCACCGGTGGCGAAACGTTTGACGATTTCTTTCGCCGACTCGACTTCATCCAGCGGTATCGCATTGGCCGGATCGATACGGAATTCGAACAGGCCGCGCAGGGTCATGTGACGCTTGGACTGGTCATTGATGATCTGCGCGTATTCCTTGTAAGTGCTGAAGTTGTTGGCGCGAGTTGAATGCTGAAGCTTTGCGATCGCGTCCGGCGTCCACATGTGCTCTTCGCCGCGCACACGAAATGCGTATTCACCACCGGCATCGAGTGCATTGGCCAGCACCGGGTCGGCACTGAAAGCCAGCTGATGCAGGCGCAGGGCTTCCTCAGCGACTTCGAACACGCCAATGCCTTCGACATTCGACGCCGTACCTTTGAAGTACTTCTCGACCAGTGATTTGTTCAGACCAATCGCTTCGAAGATCTGGGCGCCGCAATAGGACATGTAGGTCGAAATCCCCATCTTCGAGAAAACTTTCAGCAGGCCTTTGCCCACCGCCTTCTGGAAGTTGTAGATCGCTTTTTCCGGAGACAAATCACCGGGCAGACCCTTGGCCATCTCGACCAGGGTGTCCATCGCAAGATACGGATGAATCGCCTCAGCCCCGTAACCGGCGAGCAGCGCAAAATGATGCGTCTCGCGCGCCGAACCCGTCTCGACGACCAGACCAGTGGAGGTACGCAGGCCCTTGCTGACCAGATGCTGATGGATTGCCGAGGTCGCCAGCAGCGCAGGGATGGCCACATTAGCGGCATCAACCTTGCGATCGGAAATGATCAGGATGTTGTGGCCCGATCGCACCGCATCGACAGCCTGCGCGCACAACGAAGCCAGACGCGCCTCGACGCCTTCCTTGCCCCAGCCTGCCGGATAGCAGATGTCCAGTTCATACGAACGGAACTTGCCGCCAGTATGCTGACCAATATTGCGCAGACGCGTAATGTCCTTGTAATCCAGGATAGGCTGCGCAACTTCCAGACGCATTGGCGGGTTGATGTTGTTGGTATCGAGCAGATTCGGCTTCGGGCCAATGAACGACACCAGCGACATCACCATCGCTTCACGAATCGGATCAATCGGCGGATTGGTCACCTGCGCGAACAACTGCTTGAAGTAGTTGTACAGCGGCTTGTTCTTGTTCGACATGACGGCCAGCGGCGAGTCATTGCCCATAGAACCGGTCGCTTCTTCTGCGTTGACGGCCATCGGCGACATCAAGAATTTCAGATCTTCCTGCGTGTAGCCAAACACTTGCTGACGATCGAGCAGACTGGTGCCAGCTTCGCGCGCTTCAGCGTCGACCTTCAGATCGTCGAGCTTGATGCGAACGGAATCAATCCACTGCTTGTAAGGTTTGGCATTGGCGAAGGTGTCCTTGAGCTCTTTGTCATCGATGATGCGACCGGCATCCAGATCGATGAGGAACATCTTGCCAGGCTGAAGGCGCCATTTCTTGATGATCTTGGATTCAGGAATTGGGAGCACGCCACTTTCGGAGGCCATCACGACCAGATCGTCATCGGTCACGATGTAGCGTGCCGGGCGCAATCCGTTGCGATCGAGCGTTCCGCCGATATGGCGACCGTCAGTAAAGGCCATCGCTGCCGGACCATCCCAGGGTTCCATCATCGCTGCGTGATACTCGTAGAAGGCGCGACGGTTGTCATCCATCAGCGTGTGATTTTCCCAGGCCTCGGGAATCATCATCATCATCGCTTGCGCAATCGGATAGCCGGCCATGACCAGCAGTTCAAGCGCATTGTCAAAACAGGCGGTGTCGGACTGACCCTCGTAGATCAGAGGGAAGAGCTTTTGCAGGTCTTCATTGAGCACGGCCGATTTCATCACGCCTTCACGCGCGCGCATCCAGTTGAAATTACCTTTGACGGTGTTGATCTCTCCGTTGTGCGCGAGCAGACGATATGGATGAGCCAATGGCCACTCGGGGAAGGTGTTGGTCGAGAAGCGCTGATGCACCAGCGCCAGTGCCGAGACGCAACGCGCATCCTGCAGATCTTTGTAATAGACGCCGACTTGATCCGCTAGCAGCAGACCTTTGTAAACCACGGTGCGTGCGGACATCGATGGTACGAAAAATTCTTTGCCATGCAACAGATCGAGTGCCTGAATCGCATGACCCGATGATTTGCGGATCACATAGAGCTTGCGCTCCAGCGCATCGGTCACCATGATGTCCTGCCCGCGACCGATGAAAATCTGGCGGATGATCGGTTCTTTTTCTGCGACGGTCGGTGACATCGGCATTTCACGATTGACCGGCACTTCGCGCCAGCCCAGCACGACCTGGCCTTCGGCATGCACCGCGCGCTCGATTTCCTGCTCGCAGGCAATACGAGATGCGTTTTCTTTCGGCAAAAACACCATGCCAACGCCGTACTCACCAGGCGGGGGCAGTGTCACTCCCTGCCGGGCCATTTCTTCACGGTAGTAATAGTCTGGAATCTGAATCAGGATACCGGCGCCGTCACCCATCAGCGGGTCCGCGCCCACCGCACCGCGGTGATCCAGATTTTTCAGAATCTGCAGGCCTTGTTCGACGATCGAATGGCTTTTCTGGCCTTTGATGTGGGCGATGAAGCCGACGCCGCAAGCATCATGTTCGTTGGACGGGTCGTATAAACCTTGGGCTTTCATCGCAGTGCTCCACAGCCAGTGAAAAGGGCTGACAAGGATAGTGCAATGCAATACAGACAGCAATCAAAAAAATTAGGGTCGGATACTAATTAATTCATACCCCAGAACCGCATGGGCTTAAATGGGGTCAGATTAACTTTCATGCGGCTTTAGACTCAATCCCCTAGCCCTTCAGCTGCTTTTTCCTGACGGCCGGTCTCGGCCCAGACACAGATCGGGCCATTTGAACGCCAGTTGCTGGACTGTCCTCCGGCAACGATTCTGCACCAGCCTTCCGCGGGCGACCTCGCCGGGCAGGTGCCAATCGTCGCACCGTCAGCTTGGCCAATCGTCTGCAAAACTCCTCGGAGCCCAAGGCCCAGGCTTTGCGGGTGGCCAAGAGAACCTTCTCGGTCATCGCAACGTCCGGGGGTGATGCACTGACCTGCTGATAGGCGGCTTCGCGCTCGAACGGCGTATTACCCAGCGCCCAGTAAGCCGGATGGTCGGTCAGCCAGGATTCTTTGCGATGGCCGATGTGATGCGCATGACTGGACCACGGATAAACCGCCGCTTCCGGGACCAGTCCGGCGCTGACCGGTTGCGATTCGATCAGGTGCGCGCAAGGCACAAAGTAAGCCACCGGATCGAGCACTGTTGCTCGATAGCGACCTTCCCACAAACTGCCGGTACGGCCATAGCGGGCATTAAAGTAAGGCACATAAAGACGACCGAGCGACTGCATCATGCGGCTCAGCCCTTTGTCATCCGCTGGTGTGGCCAGCAGCTGCAGGCGGTTGGGTAGCAGGACGTAGGCGTGAATCGCTACCCGCGATTGCCGGGCCGCTTCGCGCAACCAGTTCAGAAATGCGAGGTAATCAGCGTCATCACGAACGACAGGCTGATCGCTGTGCCCCTGCGCGATGACGTGGTGCAGTTGGTTGGGTATGACGAGGCGTGGCAGCCGGGCCATGAGAGCCTCAGAGTGATGCGTCAACTGATCCGGGCAATGCGACCATCAGGTCACCCTTGCCGGATCCTGCGTCAGAACGGGATATCGTCATCCATGTCGGACAAATTAGGCGCCTGTTTGGTCGGCGCACGAGGTGCTGATGCCGGCGCGCGCGATGCAGGCGCGCCACCACCAAAACCACCGTCATCCATTGGCGCACCGCCGCCCATGCCCTGACGACTGCCCAGCATCTGCATGGAATCAGCGATGATTTCGGTCGTGTATTTTTCGATGCCGTCTTTGTCGGTCCACTTGCGCGTGCGCAGCTTGCCCTCGATATACACCTGCGACCCTTTTTTCAGGTACTGACCCGCAATCTCGGCCAGCTTGCCGAAGAAGGCGATCCGGTGCCACTCTGTGGCCTCCTTTTGTTCGCCCGTGGTCTTGTCTTTCCATTTGTCTGTCGTAGCCACGGCAATATTGGTCATTGCATCACCGCTAGGCATGTAGCGAGTTTCGGGGTCACGACCCAGATTGCCAACGACGATAACTTTATTGACCGATGCCATAGACTTCTCCTGTCAGGAAAACGTGTAACGAATGGGGAAACTCAGGTGGGAACAGCCTCGCGTCGCGCACGGCGAGGCAGGTTTTTCATGGAAGCTGCAATTATAAGCCACGCGACTATGAGCAGACAGCCCGCTGTAAACACGGCGGGGCCGCCAAAATAATGGGCAATCAGACCGCCACCGGCACCGCCGGCAAACAGGCCAATCGCCTGCATGGTGTTATAGACGCCCAACGCGGCACCGCGTGCGCCCGCGGGTGCCATGCGGGAGACCAGCGAAGGCTGGCTGGCTTCAAGAATATTAAAGGCAACAAAAAAGGCAAGCAGAAGCATCACGACCATCTCGAAGGACAGTGCGGACTGCATGACCGCCGCACGCAAGCCGATCTCAACCAGCAGCAGCAAGGCAATTGCAGAAACAAAAACCTGTTTCATCCGGCCGCGTTTTTCACCGAGAAAAATCGGCGGCAGCATCAGAATGAAGGACACCAGCACCACAGGTAAATAAATCTTCCAGTGCTGGTCAATGGGAATGCCGCCTGCATTGACGAGCACATTGGGCAGGACCACGAACATCGACATCTGAATCGCGTGCAGCGCAAAAACACCCAAATTCATGCGCATGAGTTCCGGATCGCGAATTACAGTCTTGAAAGACACGGTTTCAGGCGAACGCGGCGGCGCCTGAGGCGCCACGAAAATCACCAGCGCGACGGCAAACAACGCCAGCAGCGCCACCAGCAGGAACATGCCACGCATGCCGACCGCGGCGTATAACAAAGGGGCCAGTACCAGCGAAGCCGCATAAGTCAGGCCAATCGATGCGCCGACCAGTGCCATGGCTTTGGTGCGATGCTCGTCTCGGGTCGAGTCCGCAATCAGCGCGGTGACTGCGGCGGAGACGGCGCCAGCTCCCTGCACTGCCCGTCCGACAATCACCCAATAAATATTTTCATCGACGGCTGCAATCAGCGAACCGATGATAAACAGAGCCAGTCCGATCAGGATGATGCGCTTCCTGCCAAAGCGATCGGAGGCTATGCCAAATGGAATCTGTCCTACCGCCTGCGTGAGGCCATACATGCCCATGGCAAGACCCACCAGCATAGCGTTATCGCCGCCCGAAAGTGATTGGGCATGAACGGCAAACACGGGAAGAATCAGAAACAATCCCAGCATGCGCAAGCCGAACACGGAGGCCAGCGATACGCTGGCCCGCACTTCGAGGGCCGTCATTCGGGAATCGTCGAGAGCTGTCGCTGAAGACATAAAGAAGCAAGGGCAGCACGGTGAAAAGCACTGCTATCTGCGAGTATCGAAAACCCGTTATAGTAACAGGTTGACCCGCGCTCAATCGTGAGTGCACCACCCGCATGGCAGCGGTTTTTGCAAAAAAGCACCAACCCGTCGTATTCAAGAGCAGGCAAGCGCATGGAAGAAATCCGCATTCGGGGCGCACGCACCCACAACCTGAAAAACATCAGCCTCGATCTGCCGCGCAACAAGCTGATCGTTATTACCGGGCTGTCTGGCTCAGGAAAATCATCGCTCGCCTTCGATACACTGTACGCGGAAGGTCAGCGCCGCTATGTGGAATCGCTATCGGCCTATGCGCGCCAATTCCTGCAGCTGATGGAAAAACCGGATGTGGACATGATCGAGGGTTTGTCACCAGCGATCTCGATTGAACAGAAAGCCACCTCGCACAATCCGCGCTCCACCGTCGGCACCGTGACAGAAATCCACGACTACCTGCGTCTTTTGTATGCGCGCGTGGGTACACCTCACTGCCCGGACCATCCGGAAAATCCGCTTGCAGCGCAATCGGTATCGCAGATGGTCGATACCGTGCTGGCCATGCCGGAAGACACCAAACTGATGATCCTGGCGCCCGTGATCGCCAATCGCAAGGGCGAGCACGGCGACCTGTTCGAGCAGATGCAGGCGCAGGGCTTTGTTCGCTTCCGCATCCAGAGCGGCACCGGCAAGGCAAAGATTTATGAAGCTGATGATTTACCCAAGCTGAAAAAAATGGAAAAGCACACGATTGATGTCGTCATTGATCGCGTCAAAGTCAAAGCCGAGATCAAACAGCGACTTGCAGAAAGTTTTGAAACCTCATTACGACTGGCGGATGGCAGGGCAATTGCGCTGGACATGGATAGCGGGCGCGAACAGATTTTCTCGAACAAATTTGCGTGCCCGGTGTGCGGCTACTCGCTGCAAGAACTCGAGCCGCGCCTTTTTTCTTTCAATAATCCAATGGGCGCCTGCCCGGAGTGCGATGGTCTCGGCCACATTGAATTTTTCGATCCGAAACGCATTGTCGCTTTTCCGAATTTATCGCTCGCCTCAGGCGCGGTGAAAGGCTGGGACCGACGCAACCAGTTTTATTTTCAAATGCTGTCGTCGCTGGCCAAGCACTACAAATTCGACGTCGATATCCCTTTCGAAAGCCTGCCTGAGAAAGCCCAGCAGGTCGTGCTCTACGGCTCGGGCAAGGAAAAAATTCCGTTCGCTTATGTCAATGAGCGCGGCCGCACGGTTATCAAGGAACATACCTTCGAAGGTGTCGTCGTCAATCTTGAACGTCGTTACCGTGAAACCGATTCGCTGGCAGTCAAGGAAGAGCTCTCCAAGTTCATCAATGAGCAGCAATGCCCGGAATGTGAAGGCACCCGGTTACGGGTTGAGGCACGTTTTGTCAAGATCGGAACGGGCGCTCAGCAACGCGCGATTTACCAGGTCGCTGCAATGCCACTGCGCGACACGCTGAATTTTTTTGAAACACTGAAGCTCAAGGGTGCCAAGAAAGAAATTGCCGAGCGCATCATTCGCGAGATCATTTCGCGACTGAAGTTTCTGAATAACGTTGGCCTCGAATATCTGTCACTGGACCGCAGCGCCGATACATTGTCAGGCGGGGAAGCACAACGCATTCGGCTGGCTTCGCAAATTGGCTCGGGTCTGACCGGTGTCATGTATGTACTTGACGAGCCCTCGATTGGTTTGCATCAGCGTGACAATGACCGGCTGATCGCCACACTGAAACACCTGCGCGACATTGGCAACACGGTGCTGGTGGTCGAACATGACGAAGATGCGATTCGCTGTGCCGATCATGTGGTGGACATGGGCTTGGGTGCCGGCGTCCATGGCGGCGAAGTGATTGCGCACGGTACGCTGGCTGACATCCTCAAACATCGCGAGTCGCTCACAGCGCAATATCTGAACGGCAGCCTGTCGATTGCCGTACCGGAGCAACGCGTCAAGCCTGACACCAGCAAACAGCTGGTCATCAGCGGCGCCTGCGGCAACAATCTGAAAGCGGTAGATCTCGAACTGCCGGTCGGCCTGCTGACCTGTGTGACCGGTGTCTCCGGCTCAGGAAAATCAACCCTGGTCAATGATACGCTGTACCGGGTTCTGGCGCGTCATCTGTATGGCTCACAAGCCGAACCCTCGGAATATGACAAGGTCATCGGGCTCGAATATTTCGATAAAGTGATTTCAGTCGATCAGGCACCGATAGGTCGTACACCCCGCTCGAATCCGGCCACCTACACCGGCGTCTTCACACCGATTCGTGAACTGTTCTCGACGGTGCCGCAAGCGAAAGAGCGTGGCTATTCGGCTGGCCGCTTCTCATTCAACGTCAAAGGCGGCCGCTGCGAATCCTGTCAGGGCGACGGTGTGCTCAAGGTGGAGATGCACTTCCTGCCCGACGTCTATGTGCCCTGTGATGTCTGCCACGGCAAGCGCTACAATCGGGAAACGTTGGAAGTGCAGTACAAAGGCAAGAACATCACCGATGTACTGGAGATGACGGTCGAAGATGCGCATACATTCTTCAAACCGGTGCCACTGATCGCGCGCAAATTGCAAACACTGCTGGATGTGGGTCTGGGCTATATCCGTCTAGGCCAAAGCGCAACGACGCTATCGGGCGGCGAGGCTCAGCGTGTCAAGCTCTCGCTGGAACTCTCCAAGCGTGACACGGGACGCACGCTCTACATTCTCGATGAGCCGACTACCGGCCTGCATTTCCATGACATTTCACTGCTGCTCAAAGTGATTCACCGGTTGCGTGATCAGGGCAATACCGTGGTCATCATCGAGCACAATCTGGATGTAATCAAAACAGCTGACTGGGTCGTGGATCTCGGACCAGAAGGTGGCGCGGGTGGCGGCCAGATTATTGCCAGCGGCACGCCAGAACAGGTTGCAAAAAATTCGGCGAGTTTCACCGGGCGTTATCTGGCGCCTTTGCTGACAACAAAAAAAGAGAGGAAGCGGGCGTAACGGGTTGACACTTTCAATACAGAAGGTGCCTGCAATACATTCAAAAACTTCCGTCGACAGGGGTAGTTGTCAAAGTAGTTTTTTTTCTGCGCGCTCGATAGCTTCGGCGGCACCACGCAGCACGACCACATCGCCGGCTTCGAGCTGCATGTCGGGCACCGAAGGCAGGCGGACCTTGCCACGCCGGACTGCCGTGACTTCAGCCCCCAGTTCGGCAAGATTCAGGGCCGAGAGTGTCTTGCCGATCGCCGCGGCTTTGCCATGCAGGGGCACCGAATGCAGCCGCACTTGCAAATGATCTTCATCATCGGCGAGATCATCGCTGCCATGAAAATACCCGCGCAACGATGCATAACGTTCGCTGCGAGCCGCCTGAACGCGCTGCACGACACGCCGCAGAGGTACGCCCATCAGTAAGAGCGCATGGGACGCCAGCATCAGGCTGCCTTCGATCGCCTCGGGCACGACTTCATCAGCGCCACCCGCACGCAGCTTGTCCAGATCATCTTCTCCCACACTGCGAACAATCGCGGGCACGGCAGGCGCAACCTCATTTGCAAAGTGCAGTGTTTTCAGTGCCATCGGTGTATCGGCATAGGTAATCACCAGCGCTGCAGCGCGATGAATACCTGCGGCCATCAGACTTTCACGCCGACTTGCATCACCATAGGAGACTTGCCAACCGGCGCTCTGCGCTTCCAGCACACGCTGTGGATCAAGATCGAGTGCGTGGTAGGCAATTTTTTCCTCCTCCAGCAATCGCGCCAGGCTCTGACCGCTGCGGCCGAAACCGGCGATCAGAATATGTTTTTCATCGCTGATGGTGCGCGCGGCGATACGCGTAAGCGCGAGTGATTGTTGCATCCAGTCATTGGCCGAGAGTTTCATCACAATCCGGTCGGCATTGGCAAAAATGAAGGGCGTGGCGAGCATCGACAAGACAACCGCCGCCAGAATCAATTGCACCAGACTGGGATCAACCAGTCCGAGACCGCCCGCCTGACTGAGCAAGACAAAACCAAACTCACCACCCTGCGCCAAACCCAGGCCCGTGCGCAGCGCAACGCCCGGCGATGCGCCAAAGATTCGGGCCAGTGAGGCGATCAGCACAAACTTGATCAGTAACGGCACGAGCAGCAGCACCATCACAAGCAGCAAGTTATCGATTACCAATCGCATGTCGAGCAGCATGCCCACGGTGATGAAGAAGAGCCCCAGCAGCACATCGCGGAAAGGCTTGATATCTTCCTCCACCTGTAGCCGGTACTCGGTTTCCGAGATCAGCATACCAGCCACAAACGCGCCCAGCGCGAGCGACAATCCGGCCATTTCGGTGATCCACGCCGCACCCAGCGTAATCAGCAACAGGTTGAGCATGAACAACTCTTGCGAGCGGCGCTGAACAACAATCCTGAACCAGCGACGCAGCAGCACTTGTCCAAACGACAGCAGCAACGCCAATACGAAGACCGCTTTGAGTCCGGCCCATGCCAGATCTTCGACCATGCTGACGCCAGGGCGTGCAAGTGCGGGCACGAGAATGAGCAAGGGCACCACCGCCAGATCCTGGAACAGGAGGATGCTGGTAATCCGACGGCCATGCTCGCTCTCGAGTTCGAGTTTTTCGGTGAGCAGCTTGAGCACCATCGCGGTCGACGACATGGACAGTGCCCCACCCAGCGCAAAGGACGCGCTCCAGCTGATGTCGAAAAACTGCGGGAGGAATTTCGCGAGCAATCCACCGCACAACATGGTGACCAGAATGGTGACGACCACCTGAGCCATCCCTAGACCAAACACGCTGCGCCGCATTGATTTCAGCTTGGGCAGCGAGAACTCGAGCCCGATCGAAAACATCAGGAAAACCACACCAAACTCGGCCAGCATGTGCGTGGCCGGGCTATTGGAAGCCAGCCCCAACGCGTGCGGGCCGATCAGGATGCCCACCGACAGGTAGCCGAGCATCGGCGGCAAATGCATCATGCGAAACGCCACCACCCCGAGCACCGCAGCGACGAGCAGAATCAGGGTGAGTTCAAGAGCTGAATACATAAGCGTCAGGCCCGGTGTTCGATGCAGAATGCCAAAAGGACGTGGGTCAGAACGAGATCCTGCGCAAGTGGTCAGCCGACCGGTTTTCTTGCGTCTGGCAGGTTTTTTGCTTTGGATCTTCGGCTATACTTTGCACATGAGTGTACCGCATGAGCAAAATTCTTCGCATCAATTTGACAACGCTGCTGCATTACGCGCGTTAAAACTTGCGCAAGAAACCCTGCAAATCGAGGCCGACGCGGTCCTCGCGGTCATGCATCGGCTGACCCAATCGGCCGACGACCCCTTTGCCCGCGCGACCGCGCTGCTGCTTGGCTGCACTGGCCGGGTGGTGGTCTCCGGCATGGGCAAGTCCGGTCACATCGCCCGCAAGATCGCCGCCACCCTCGCCTCCACCGGCACGCCCGCACTGTTCATCCATCCGGCCGAAGCCGCGCATGGCGATCTGGGCATGGTGACCGAGGCCGATGCGGTGATAGCCATTTCCTATTCAGGGCAGTCCGATGAGCTCATGGCGATCCTGCCGGTCATCAAACGCATGGGCGCCAAACTGATCTCGATGACCGGCAAACCGCAATCACCGCTCGCAAAGCTCGCGGATGTGCATCTCGATGTAGGTGTCGCCCGCGAAGCCTGTCCGCTGAATCTGGCGCCGACCGCTAGCACCACCGCCACCCTGGCGCTCGGAGATGCGCTTGCCGTCGCCCTGCTGGATGCACGCGGTTTCCGCGAAGAGGATTTCGCCCGCTCCCACCCGGGTGGTGCACTGGGACGGCGCTTGCTCACCCATGTCCGGGATGTGATGCGCACCGGGGATGACATTCCTTTTGTTCGTCCGGAGATGAGCCTGCCGGCGGCGCTGCTTGAAGTGACCCGCAAAGGGATGGCGATGACCGCTGTCGTGGACGATGCGTTTCATGTGGTTGGCATTTTTACTGACGGCGACTTGCGCCGCCTGATTGAGCAGGGCAAAGACTTCTCCCGCACGGCCATCGGCGACCTGATGCACAAAAACCCACGTCGGGTTCATCCCGAACAGCTGGCGGTGGAAGCGGTGGATCTGATGGAATCTCACCGGATCAATCAGGTGCTGGTCGCGGACACCGACGGCAAGCTGGTGGGCGCTCTGCATATTCATGATCTGACGCGCGCCAAGGTGATCTGATGCAGTCGAGCACCAACCCCACCGCGACAGAGCGCGCAAAACAAGTCCGGCTGATGGTCTTTGATGTGGATGGCGTCCTTACCGACGGCCGGCTTCGTTACGGCAGCGATGGTGAGATCATCAAAACGTTCAATGTCCTCGATGGCCACGGCATCAAGCTGCTGGAGCAATCGGGGGTTAAAACCGCCATCATCAGCGCCCGACAATCACCGATCGTCGCGCGGCGCGCGGCGGATCTGGGTATCGGTACCGTACTGCAGGGCATTCACGACAAACGCACGGCATTCGACACCCTGCTCGCCGACACCGGCCTTACCGCACAGGATTGCGGCTTCATGGGTGATGATGTGATCGATCTGCCGGTAATGACCCGGGTTATCTTTGCAGCCAGCGTACCTAACGGGCATGTGGAAGTGCGCACGCGGGCGCATTATGTGGCCCAGCTGAGCGGCGGCTGGGGTGCCGTTCGTGAAGTGTGCGATTTCATCTTGCGCGCACAAGACAACTACGAGGCGGCGCTGGCGCCGTATCTGGCGTGAGTCTCTTCAGTCACCAGCGCCGACCGGCTTTGCTGATGCTGGCGTTTGGCGGAGTGCTGGCGGCGGGCAGCTTCTGGCTGCTCGAAATTAGCAACCGCTCATCAGGCAACACTACGGCGCAAAGCCAGCGCACGGAACCGGACTATTTCGCCGAGAACTTTACTTACTCGAAACTCGACGCCCGCGGTCGGGTGGAATATGTGATCGAGGGACGAAAACTGACCCACTACCCGGTCGACAAAAGCAGCGTGATTGAGAAGCCGATTGTGCGCAACTTCTCACCGAACCGGCCACCCACAACGCTGCGCGCAGAGCGCGCTACCGTGAATGGCGACCGTACTGAAGTCCGCCTGATGAACAACGTCGTTCTCGAGCGCGCGCAAGTGCGCGGTGATCAGGCGCTGACCGTGAATTCCGAGTACATGCTGGTGCTTCCGGAAAAAGATATCGTGACCACCGACCGACGAGTCGACATCCATTCAGGCGGGATGCAGTTGTCAGGCACAGGTATGGTCGCCAATAATTCAACGCGGCAGCTGACACTGGAAAACAGCGTCAGCGGGATTTATCCACCCCCCAATCAACGTTAGAGGATATCAGTGATAAAAAATAATACCCGGCCTCGCCTGATTCTTTGCACCCTGGCGGCACTAGTCGCCGCCGTGGTTCTGCCTCTGGCGCAAGCAGAAAAAGCGGATTTCGACAAGCCAACCCAGGTGGAAGCCAATCAGGCCACTTACGATGAAAGCAAGCAAACCAATGTCTTCACCGGTAATGTCGTACTGACACGCGGCACACTGGTAATGCATGCAGACAAAATGCTGGTTCGCAAAGATTCGGCGGGTCATCAGTTTGCAACTCTGTATGCCGTGCCGGGTGGTGTTACCAAATTTCGCCAAAAGCGTGATGGTGGCAAGGACATGTGGATCGATGGCAGCGCTGCGGATCGTATCGAGTACGACACCAAAACCGAAATTGCCAAACTGTACAAAAACGCGAAAATCAAAATGACCGACAACGGCAAGGTCACTGACGAAGTCGAGGGTGAATTTCTCTCCTATGACAGCCGAACCGAGTTTTATACGGTCACCAATTCGACCAGTGGCGAGAGCAAACCCGGCGGGGGCAGAGTTCGAGTCATCATACAGCCGCGCAACGGAGAAAAATAAACTCATGACCGCAAGCGCCAACAGTACGCTGAGCGTACGTCACCTGCAAAAAAGTTATGGCGCACGGCGTGTCGTGCAGGATGTGTCGCTTGAGGTCGTCAGCGGGGAAGTGATCGGCCTGCTGGGCCCGAACGGTGCGGGCAAAACCACGTCGTTCTACATGATTGTCGGACTGGTACCGTCCGAGGCAGGCGAGATCTTGCTCGACGGCGAGCGGATCTCGAACTTGCCTATCCACCGGCGCGCAGAACGCGGTCTGTCCTACCTGCCGCAGGAAGCATCGGTGTTTCGCAAGCTGTCGGTCGAAGACAATATACGTGCTGTGCTCGAACTGCAAAAATCGGGTGGAAAACCGCTAGCGCGCAACGAAATCGATCAGAGACTCAATACGCTTCTCGAAGAATTGCAGATCGACAGCCTGCGGGAAAATCAGGCGCTGTCACTCTCGGGGGGCGAGCGACGCCGCGTGGAAATCGCCCGCGCACTGGCAAGCAACCCGCGCTTCATTTTGCTTGACGAACCCTTTGCCGGCGTTGATCCGATTGCGGTGATCGAAATCCAGCGCATCGTACGTTTTCTGAAAGAACGCGGCATCGGCGTACTGATTACGGATCACAATGTACGTGAAACACTCGGCATTTGCGATCGCGCTTACATCATCAATCAGGGCTCGGTACTGGCCTCAGGCAGCCCTGGGGACATCATTACCAACGAGTCAGTTCGCCGGGTTTATCTCGGCGAAAATTTCCGAATGTAAGGGCGCGCCTGAATGAAGCAGACCCTACAGCTCCGCGTTTCCCAGCATCTGGCGTTGACGCCTCAGCTGCAGCAATCGATACGGCTGCTGCAGCTGTCAACGCTGGAACTGCATCAGGAGCTTGAGCAGATGCTGACCGACAACCCTTTGCTGGAACGGCTCGACGATCCTCTCGACAATTCGATCCGCCTGCTGGGCGATGGCGTCATCAGCCAGGCGCCCACCGCGTCTGCCGCTGAAGGCGAGCCGACCAGTGATGCCAGCGCTGCTGCCGACAGTGGTTTCGATGCACCCTCACCCGGCGAAGAGAGCGGCGGCGGCGAAGCTGAGTGGAGCTTTGATGATGTTGCCCGCTCATCAAAGGCACCTGAAGATGACAATGCCCGTCCTCAGTTGGAGGCGCATGAATGCACGCTGCGCGAGCATCTGCTCGAGCAATTGTCAGTCACGGTGGATAACCGACGTGACCGCGCGCTGGTGGAGTTACTGATCGAGGCGCTGGATGACAACGGCTACCTGGAAGAGTCGCTCGAAGACATTCATGCGCGTCTGCCGGAAGAACTCGATATTGATATCGATGAAATGCAGATCGCGCTCAAGCTGCTGCAGAGTTTTGACCCCGCAGGCGTCGGTGCCCGTAACGCGTCGGAATGTTTGTCGCTACAAATCAGGCGCATGGAGAAAGTGCCTTTTGTGACCCGCCGAATGGCACTGACGCTGGTGGAGAATTACCTTGAACTATTCGCCCAGCGCGAGTTCAATAAACTGAAAAAGGCACTGGATTGTGATGACGAAGATTTGCGCGAAGCGCAAGTCGTAATCAAGTCCTGCAATCCGCATCCGGGTGCGCCGTATGCGGGAGACGCTTCGGATTATGTGGTACCGGATGTGATTGTGAAACGCGCAAAGAGCGGGTGGTCAGTCACACTGAACCGCGATGTCATGCCCAAGCTGCGCGTCAATGCGATGTACGCCAATATTCTCAAGCAGAACAAGGGCGAAGGATCGATGGCTTCACAGCTCCAGGAGGCTAAATGGCTGATCAAAAATATGCGTCAGCGCTTCGATACGATTCTGAGGGTCTCGCAGGCGATAGTAGAGAGGCAACGCAATTTTTTCTCCCACGGGGAGGTCGCGATGAAGCCTCTTGTACTGCGGGAAATAGCTGATACACTGGGGCTTCACGAGAGCACCATTTCTCGTGTCACCACGCAGAAATACATGCTGACACCGCATGGTATGTTTGAATTGAAATTCTTCTTTGGCAGCCACGTCGCCACAGAAGCTGGTGGTGAAGCATCATCGACAGCCATACGCGCTTTGATCAAACAACTGATAGGAGCTGAGGACCCCAAGCACCCGTTTTCCGATAGCAAAATCACGGATATGCTGGCTGAACAGGGAATGGTCGTCGCAAGACGTACAGTGGCAAAGTATCGTGAAGCTCTGAAAATTCCCCCGGTCAACCTGCGCAAGTCCCTGTAGCTTCCCGAGTTTTTAACCGTTGCGGCACGCCCTGTGAACCCATCCTAAAGGTTCGCAGAAGAAACGGCAGCGACGCCATACCAAGGAGCACTCTGTATGAATCTGAAGATCAGCGGACATCATCTGGAACTCACCCCCGCCCTGCGGGAGTATGTAGAAAACAAGCTCGAACGCATCAAACGTCATTTTGACAACGTTATTGACATCACCGTCATCCTCACCGTCGACTCCCTGACTGAAAAAGACAAACGCCAGCGTGCAGAGATCAACCTGCATTTGCGAGGCAAAGACTTGCATGTCGAAAGTGAAGCTCAGGACATGTACGCGGCCATTGACTTGCTGATGGACAAGCTGGATCGTCAGGTCCTGAAACACAAAAACAAGATTCAGGACTACCAGCATGAAGGCATCAAGCGCTACTCCGGCCCGGAAACCGAAACGGCCTGACCTGCCCTCCTATTGATTCTGCCTGGGGCGCATTTGCGCCCCTTTTTCATGCGCTAAAGATCGGCTTTCCTGCTTGCAAAGCGCCGGCCCGCCAATTCCCGATAAACTCGCGTCTTTCCTTACTTCATCAGCCCGCCCCATTCCATGAACGATCTTGTTTTAACCGAAGTTAGTGGTCACACCGGCGTTATCACGCTGAACCGGGCAAGCGCCCTGAATTCACTCACGCTGGACATGGTGCGCGCAATGACCCACGCTTTGCTGGCCTGGCGCGATGCGCCGGAGGTTCATCAGGTGATGGTGCGCAGCAGCAGCGAGAAAGCCTACTGCGCGGGCGGCGACATCCGGTTTTTCTATCAAAAGGGTAAGGCGACCGCCAGCGAAGGCGCGGCGCTGATCGAAGACTTTTTCACCGAGGAATACGCGCTCAATCACCTGATTCACCATTACCCCAAACCCTATGTTGCGCTGATGGATGGCGTGGTCATGGGAGGCGGCATGGGGATTGCTCAGGCAGGGCCGGAAGCGAGAATCCGGGTCGTGACCGATCGCACGAAAATGGCCATGCCTGAAGTGGGTATCGGACTTTTCCCGGATGTCGGCGGCGGGCACTTTTTGTCGCATGCCAACGGACAGCTGGGCACCTATCTTGGCGTGACCGGCGACATGGTCGCTGCCGCTGACGCGCTGTATGCTGGACTTGCTGATGTGTTTGTACCTGCCGCCGAACTGCCGGCGCTGCAGTCCCTGGTACTAGCATCTTCGGCGGCGGATCTGCGCAATGCGATCACCGCCTTTGCCGCACCGTTCGCGGCGCAGGCCAATCCGACGACCAGCCGGCTTGCCGCAGCACGAGAAGCTATCGAGCATCATTTTTCAGCCGATTCGATCCCGGCCCTGATGACTTCTTTGTCGGCGGACGCCGGCGAGTTTGCTGCTAAAACGCTTGAGATCATGCGCAAGCGTTCGCCACTGATGATGTCCGTCACCTTGTCCCAGCTCCGGCGTGCTGCCACCATGAGCATTGGCGACTGCCTGCGTATGGAACGAACGATGGTCAGGCGTTGTTTCGAACACGGCGAGGTGCTCGAAGGCGTACGCGCACTGGCGATCGACAAAGACCATGCACCGAAGTGGAATCCGGCGACGCTGGCCGAGGTCACGCCAGCGATGGTGGAAAGCTTCTTTGAGAGTGCATGGCCAGCCCATGCGCACCCGCTGCGCGCACTGGATTAAGGCACCAAAGTCGCATTGACGAAACGACCAACACCTGAAACAGACTGTGTTCGGTCGAGACAGAGGCGCTACTGACACCGCCAGCGTGCTGGCAACGCTTTGATCAGATCTCGTCGACGGCGAACAGTCGGCGGTACTCGCGCATCGCATAACGGTCGGTCATCCCGGCAATGTAGTCGGCCACCTTGCGCGCCTGCTCATCCAGATTTCCGCTGGTCGTCTGATAATCCGGCGGCATCAGTTGCGGGCCTTCGAGAAAAATAGTGAACAGATCCGTGACAATGCGTCTGGCCTTGCTGGTCATGCGATTGACCACATAATGCTGATAGAGATTGGTTCTCAGGAAGCGCTTGAGTACTTGCGCTTCCTGTTTCATGGTGTCGGAAAAGGCGATCAGAGCCGGTGCGTTGCGCACATCATCAATGGACTTCACGTCGGCATCGCGAATCCGCGCACGGGACGTATCGATCAGATCAACCACCAGTGCATTTATCATGCGGCGGACTGTTTCATTGATCGCGCGTCGCCCTTGAATGCCCGGGAATTCTTTTTGCACCTGCGACCAGTAGCGCGCATACAGCGACACTTCATCCAGCTGCGCGGTTGTGAGCAAGCCGGAGCGGAGGCCATCATCGATGTCGTGATTGTTATACGCGATCTCGTCGGCCAGATTGGCCAGCTGCGCTTCAAGACTGGGTTGCTTGCGCTCGATGAAGCGGCGGCCGATCTCGCCTAATTGGCCGGCATTCGGCAGTGAACAATGCTTGAGTACGCCCTCGCGGGTTTCGAACATCAGATTCAGACCATCAAACGCGCCATAACGCTGCTCCAGCTTGTCGATCACGCGCAGGCTCTGCAGATTATGTTCGAAGCCACCGTAGTCTTGCATGCAGGCGTTGAGCGCATCCTGTCCGGCATGACCAAAGGGCGTATGTCCGAGATCATGCGCCAGCGAGATGGCTTCGACCAGGTCTTCATTCAGCTGCAGATTACGCGCGAGGGAGCGGGCGATCTGAGCGACTTCAATGCTATGGGTCAGACGTGTACGAAATAAATCGCCTTCATGGTTCACGAAAACCTGAGTCTTGTATTCCAGCCGGCGAAACGCCGTGCAATGAATAATGCGATCGCGATCGCGCTGAAATTCACTGCGCGTATCGGAAGATCCTTCGGGGAAATGACGGCCGCGCGACGCGGCTGAGCGCGTAGCATAGGGCGCTAGGTGTGCTTCAAAATTGGTCATCATGATCCCTGTCCGACGCAGGCCGTCAGAGTCGCCTCGAGCAGATCGGCCGGTGCGCTTGTTATCGTCGCCTGACCCAACGGCTTGAGCAGGATGAATTTGATCTGACCGCCTTCGTTTTTCTTGTCGACTTCCATCAGCTCCAGCCAGCGATCCACACCCAAATCCGGCGCCACGACCGGCAAACCGGCGGCTTTCACCAGCGCGGTAATGCGCGACTTGTCTTGCGCCGACAGATAACCGAGTCGATGCGAGAGATCCGCTGCCATCACCATGCCGCATCCCACGGCTTCGCCATGCAGCCATTCACCATAACCGAGACCGGCTTCGATCGCATGTCCGAACGTGTGACCGAAATTCAGAATCGCTCGCAAACCGGATTCGCGCTCGTCCTGTCGCACCACATCGGCCTTGATTTCACAGGAACGCTGAACCACTTGCGCGAGCGCGGCATCATCACGCGCCATCAGTTGATCCATGTGCTGCTCCAGCCAGCTGAAGAATTCGACATCGATGATGGCGCCATGCTTGATCACTTCTGCCAAACCCGCCGACAGCTCGCGCTGCGGCAGCGAGGCCAGCGTTGCGGTGTCAGCGAGCACTGATTGCGGCTGGTAAAACGCACCAATCATGTTTTTGCCCAGCGGATGATTGATCGCCGTCTTGCCACCCACGGAAGAATCGACTTGCGCAAGCAGCGTCGTCGGGATTTGCACGAAAGGCACGCCGCGCATGTAGGTGGCTGCAGCAAAACCGGTCATGTCGCCAATCACCCCACCACCCAGCGCCACCAGCGTCGTTTTACGATCGCATTTATTTTCAAGTAGCACATCGAAAATGCGCATCAGGTTATCTACATTTTTTTCTTCTTCACCGTCAGGCAGCACGATTGACAGACACTCTTTACCAGCGGCCTTGAGCATAGCGGTCAGTCGGTCGAGGTACAGTGGCGCGACGACGGTGTTGGTGACGATAGCCACCCGCTTGCCGGGAATGTGACCCGCAAAATCCGGCTGATCCAGCAAATGCCGACCGATGATGATGGGATAACTGCGCTCGCCCAGCGCTACCGTGAGTTCAGCAAAAACAGAATGAGTCGGTGTCATGGGAGGGAATCAGAAGCCGCTTCTTGATTGTGGGCAGGAGTTAATAACGCGTTATCAACCGGTAGCCCGGCAGTATTTCGCTCGAGTTGAGACAGGATATTCTGCACCACCGAATGAACATTTGGCCTACCGGTTTCAATGATGATATGCGCGATTTCCTGATAAAGCGGCGACCGCTGGCGCGAGAGCTCCTCTATCCGGGCTTTGGGATCGGGGGTTTGAAGCAGCGGACGATTTTTATCGTGGCTGGTACGCTGAAGAATACTGGCAACCGAGGCACGCAAATAAACCACGGTGCCACGCTCGCGCAAGAGCTGCCGACTGGTGTCATTCAGCACAGCGCCACCACCTGTGGCCAGCACAATGCCTTGTTGCGCCGTGAGATCCCGAATAACGTCCGCTTCCCGCTGACGAAAACTGGCCTCGCCTTCGATTTCAAAAATCAGCGGGATGGAGGCACCGGTGCGGGCCTCAATTTCCTGATCGGCATCGACGAAACGCAAATTCAGTTTCTTTGCAAGCGAGCGGCCTATCGTGGTCTTGCCCGAACCCATCAGGCCAACCAGAAAAATATTGTTTGTCGGATTCTGCATCATTGCCGCCAATCGGGCGTATTTACCCGGAAAGACGACAGTTTATCGCATCCGCTGTATGCAGACGGCGGCCCGGACAGGTGGCTGGCAGGGTGAACCGGGACTCAACGTCCCAGAGGCGCATCGGCCACGATCCGGGGCGTGATAAAAATCAGTAACTCGGTCTGGTCTCGGGTACGGCGAGTGCTTCGAAACAAACGTCCCAGTACAGGTATGTCGCCCAGCACCGGCACTTTCAGTTCGCTGTCGATTTCAGTCTGCGTAAAGATACCCCCCAAAACAACCGTGCCGCCATTTTCGACCTGAACATTGGTTTTTACATGCTTGGTATTGATCGCGAAGCTGGAGCCCACGGCAACACCCCGCGAATCTTTAGCCACATCCACGACCAGAATCACATTGCCATCAGGCGTGATCTGCGGTGTGACCTCCAGCTTGAGATTCGCTTTCTTGAACTGAATCGACGTGGCACCACTGCTGGTGGCCTGCTGAAACGGAATTTCCTCACCCTGCTCAATCAGCGCTGGCTGCTGATCGGCAGTAACGACGCGTGGACTGGAAATAATTTTTCCCTTGCCGTCCGCCTCAAGTGCCGATAACTCCAGATTCAGAAAGCGATTGGCGCTGGCCGAAAAGAGACTGACACCCAGGCTCGCCGGTGCCGCGCCATTGATCGATGCGGCGGGCAAATTGACGAACTGCGTGTTCGGAATAAAGGACTGTTGGGTGACGGTCGCTTGCAAGGTCTGCTCGCCGACGCCCAGATAATTTCCGGTGACCCCCAGACGAGTCCCGCCGGACAGATTCATGCCGGGCGTTGCACCACGCCCACCGCGAAGATCGGCAAAGCCGAGTTTTACGCCGAGATTTCGACTGAACGTATCGTCTGCTTCCACGATACGCGCCTCAATCATCACCTGACGCGTCGGTATATCCGTCAGCTGTATCAGCTTACGTACTTCCTCAAGCCGACTGGGTGTATCGGTCACAAACAGTTTGTTGGTGCGGGGCTCGGCCGATGCACTGCCGCGTCGCGACAAAATACTGCCACGACCTACTTGGCCGTCAAGACCAAAGACCTGGCGAAAGGCATCCGCCTTCTGATAATTAAGCTGGAAGGTCTCGGTCAGCAGGGGCTCCAGCTCCGAAATCTGTGCACGCTGTTCCAGCTCCAGCCTCTCCTTGGTCAGCAATTCATCCTTGGGCGCGATCCAGAGCACATTGCCATTACGGCGCATGTCCAGCCCCCTTGCCTGCATCACGATGTCAAGCGCCTGATCCCAAGGCACATCCTTCAACCGCAGGGTAAGGTTACCGCTCACGCTGTCACTCGCCACAACATTGAGCCCGGTAAAATCGGCAATAACCTGCAGCAAGGCGCGGACTTCGATGTTTTGAAAATTCATCGATAACTTGTCACCACGGTAGCCGCGATTTCCAAAAGGGGTTTTGCCGTCATCGGGCTTCACCGGTCTCACCTCGAGCACCAGCCGGCGATCAGTCTGCCAGGCCAGATGCTCCCACTGGCCACGCGGCTCGATCATCATGCGCACCGTATCGCCATCAGTACGTGTGGTAATGGATTGGACCGGGGTGCCAAAATCAGTGACATCAAGCTTGCGGCGCAGTAGGTCGGGCAAGCCGGTTTTCATGAAATCGACCATCAGCGATTGGCCTTGTCGGCGCACATCAATGGATGCCTGCGTTTTCGCCAAATCAATTATGATGCGCCCCGCATCGCCATCACCACGTCGAAAATCCATGTCGACAATGGCATTTTTTTCTGTCGCCAGATTCGCAGCACGGGCACTGTCGTCAGTCGCATTTTTCTGCTCTGACAGTGTGATCAACAAGGCCTGACCCGCAACGCGCATGCTGAACTGTTGCGGACGTTTAAGATTCAGCACAACACGGGTGCGCCCCGCGGCCTGTACCAAATCGGCATGACGCAACTCACCTGCATCAAACACTCGCCGCGTCTGTCCCGTGGCATTGAGACTGTCTGGGAAATCGAGCACGATTCGGGGCGGACTGACGGTGGAGAAGCTGCCCGGCAGTGCCGCGGGTACCTGACGCATCGGAATGCGCACGGTCAGCACCGATCCGGTATGGCTGGCCTCGATACCCATGATCGCATTTTGCTCTGATCGCGCTTCCGTGATCACGCCCGCGATCAGCCCCATCAGGCACACCATCCACCCGCCCCGTACCCACACCATCCCCGACTTCATCAGCGTTTCTCCTGCATTACTAGTCGCGCGCGCCGGCTGGACCAGCGGTTGCCGGCGTCCTGCACCATTTCCTCAAGCTCGATAGAACCTTCGCCAATCGAAATGACCTTACCCATGTCGGGACCGAGGTGACTACCCACCTTCACCTGATAAATAACCTTGTCCGCTTCAACCAGCGCCACGACCTGCCCCTGCCGGCGCAGACTGCCCACCAATCGCAGATTATCAAGTGGAAAAGACTCAAGGGGCTCACGTGATCTGCGCGTGTCCGGTGCCAAGCCGGATACATCCGGGTCAGTACTGAGCGTATTGGCGATTCTTCTCATATCAAAAGGATCGAGCCGATCAGCTACCTCATACTGAAATTCCTTAAGCGGCGGACGCGGCGGCAACTCGCCGGGCAGTGCGTGAGCCTGCTGACGGACTTCACTCATCCAAGTAAGCAGGTCATGTTCCGGCGCCTCATTGCAACCCGCCAGCACACTGATGATGATTACCGCAGCGAAGCGTGTCATCTGGCACCTCGATTTTTGTTATCTTCGGCTCGTTTTTTTGCAGTGCTATTTCTTCTTTGTCGAGATAACGGAAGGTATGAATGACGCCTTCGAAGCTTTGCAATCCATCGCGCAGCTGGATAATGGCAACTCGATCCAACGTGACAATGCGCTGCAAATTCGCGATATCACTCGCAAAACCGGCGAGCGCATGATAGTTACCCGTCAGTTTTATTTCTATGGGCAATTCCGCATAGTAATCATGTAATTTGACCTGACCCGGCTTGAATAGCTCGAACTGTAAGCCGCGGCTCACACCTGCCTGATTAATTTCAGACAGCAGAGCATCCATTTCAGATTTGCCAGGCAGTTGTTGTTCGAGTTTTTCAACCTGAGACTGCACTTGTGCTTTTTGCTTTCGCAAAATATCAAGGTGCCCTGCCTGTCGTACTTTTTCAATAAAAGTCTTTTTCTGACGCTCTTCTTCAGCCTCACCCAGTGCCAGATCTTGCCATTGGGCGCTCCAGACCAGCCATGCTCCCGCAATGATGACCAGCATCGCAACGGCGAGGCCACACAATGCACGGGGGACCAACGGCCAGTTTCCGGGATGTCGCCCCTGCAAACCCTGAAACTGACGAGCGAACGCATGCCCATTGAACCCATTGCGGTGAACAGTCAGCGTCATGGCTGTTTACCCATGACGGGCGAAGCAATGGTGACATTGAATTCGTAGACTTTCTTCAACTCTCTCCCCTGACCCAAGCTGGCGGCCTTGATCTCGACCAACTCAGCCTGGCCCAGCGTGGACGAGGATTCCGCCAGATTACGAAGCAATTCTGAAACGCGACCGTTCGATTGCGCCATCCCGGTCAACACCAGATGATCTGTTTGTTTGATCGACTTCAGCACCACGCCTGACGGTACGCGATTCGTCAGTTCATCAAGCAATCGCACTGGGAGGCTGCGGTCGGATTGCAGATTTTCCACTGCACTTTGTCTGGCCTTGAGCGCATCGATATCCTGACGCAGGTTTTTTATTTCCTGCAAACGTCGATCAAGAATGGCATTTTCAGACTGCAGCACGGTATTGCGGCTGTGTTGCGTCGATAAATGCGCAGCATTGACCGCACCGACCACCAACACCACAATCAGTCCACACAAGCCCGACAGGACCAGCAAGCCGTTAAACAAACGCTTGCGCTCTCGCCACCTGGCTTCGCGCCACGGCAGCAGATTAAACGTGATCATGTGCCGAAACTCCGCAATGCCAGACCACAGGCAATCAGCCATGCAGGCGAATCTTTGTTGATGCGGGTAGCACTGGATGGCAAATCCATACCTGCGAGAGGATCGGGCAGCGACACCCCCACACCGACTCTGCGCTGCACGAAATTAGCGAGATCCGGCCCCAAGACATGAGCACTGCCAGCGATATAAACATGCGTCACACCGGCGTGTTGGGTTGATGTGGCAAACAACTGCAATGCACGTGTCAGTTCCTGGCACACAGCTTCCCTGAGCGAGTCTGCAGCAGCATGTGATTTTTCCTGATCTGCTCTGGGCAGAGATAATCCCAATTCACGTTCATAAATGACCAGATCGTTGAGCATCACTGCACAATAACTACCCTCACTTCCCAGTTGCAGCAGTGCCACAGGCTCATTCGTGTCAGAGCGATACTGTCGTTGGGATTCAATCAGTGTCAACGCAGCAGCCATGGCCTGTGATTCAAGATCGATCACGACAGGACGCAAGCCCACAGCCTCCGCCAGCGCCAGTCGCTCATCAATGCGTTCCTTGCGCGCCGCGACCAGCATCACATCAACGTAGTCATCGTTGGTCGCCGATGGACCGGCCACTGCAAAATCAAGACTGATTTCGTCCAGCGGAAATGGCAAAGCCTGGCTGGCTTCAGCCTCCACCTGCATTTCCAGCTCTTCTTCGTAGAGGCTCGTAGGGAGCATCAGCATTTTTTTAATAACGGCCCCGGAAGGCAAGGCCATCGCAGCCGTACGCAAACGCGTGCCACTGGTCTTGAGCGCGCGCTGCAAGGATTCGGTGAGCGCATCCATCTGCGCAAAACCACCGTCGCGCAGCGCCCCAGGTTGCAATGACTCCTGCGCAAAATGTGCAACCCGAAAGCCTTTGCCCTCGCGCACAAGTTCGATGATGCGGATTCCGCCCGGACTGACGTCGATGCCCAGCACCGGTGTCTGATGACGACGAAACCATGACCCCAGAGAAAGCATGCGTACGCACTCCGCGCGAGAGATGTTGTCATTTTTTAAATGTGACGCGGATGCTAACAAGTGCCTTTTCAGGATGTAAAGTCGCTTCAGACGGTCGTTGCCAAATGCCGACGCAAATCAAGGTCACTGAAGCTTTCGAACACAAAACACTGTGTTTCGGACAATTTCACGGCACTCATCGGGCTGGCGTTAACTGCCATCTCAAGTTCACCGCGAACACGCAGCCAGCGACAAGCCAGCCGTTATAATGATGGGCATCAGGGCGTCCTAGCCTCTTTCTCTTATTCCCGAATGAATTCATCCACTCCGAACGGGGATGCGCCCAAGGGCGAGCGCCCATTCCTCCTGCCGGCGCCGGTCAAATTGGCGCTCAGCCTGCTGAGCACGATAGGAGGCCTTGCCCTCATTGGTGTATTGCTGGCGGGCTTTATCCTGATGATGGCTTATCCCTCGCTGCCGGATATTGATGCGCTAGCGACCTATCAGCCCAAAATGCCTCTGCGCGTGTTTTCAGCAGATAACATGCTGATCGGTGAGTTCGGGGAAGAGCGCCGCAGCCTCGTCCGCTACAAAGATATTCCACCGGTCATGAAACAAGCGGTGCTGGCCATTGAGGATGATCGCTTCTACGAGCACGGCGGCGTCGATTACTGGGGCATTCTGCGTGCGATGGTCAACAACACCTTCGGCGGCAGTCGTCAGGGTGCTTCGACCATTACCCAGCAGGTAGCACGTAATTTTTTCCTGTCCAGCGAACAAACCATCAAACGCAAGCTCTATGAAGTCCTGCTCGCCTGGAAAATAGAGAAAACGCTGACTAAAGACCAGATTCTCGAGCTGTATATGAACCAGATCTATCTGGGGCAGCGCGCTTATGGCTTTGCCTCAGCTGCGCAGATTTATTTTGGCAAAAAATTAGGTGAAATTACGATTGCAGAAGCAGCGATGCTCGCAGGTTTGCCCAAGGCACCTTCAGCCAACAATCCCGTCGTCAATCCCAAGAGGGCCAAGGGACGCCAGCAATATATTTTGCAGCGCATGCATGATCTGGGCTACATCACCACAGCCCAGTATGAAAACGCACGGGACGAAGAACTGCGCATCAAGATGGACAGCACCGACTTTGGCATTCATGCTGAGTACGTATCCGAGATGGCCCGCCAGATGGTCTACGATCAGTTCAAGGAAGATGCTTATACGCGCGGCCTGAATGTATTCACGACGATTACCAAGGCCGATCAGGACGCCGCCTATCTGGCGTTGCGCCGTGGCGTGCTCGAGTATGAGAAACGTCAGCCGTATCGTGGCCCGGAAGGCTATATGGATATTCCGGCGAATAAATCAGAAGCAGAAGCAGCCATCGAATCCGAGCTGGCTGAACATCCGGACAGCGATGGCATCATTGCCGCCGCCGTGTTGTCGACAACACCCAAAAGTGTCCGTGCCGTGCTGGCATCCGGCGAAGAAATTACGATTGCCAACACAGCCCTCGGCGCAGCCGCAACCGCACTGACGGATAAAATGCCTGCCAATAAGCGCATACGGCGCGGCGCGATCATTCGGGTAATGCAGGAAGGCGCAGGCTGGACCGTCATTCAGTTACCCGAAGTGGAAGCGGCGTTTGTATCGATCAGCGCCGAAGATGGCCGCATCAAATCACTGGTCGGTGGCTTTGATTTCAGCCGCACCAAGTTCAACCATGTCACGCAAGCCTGGCGTCAGCCGGGTTCGACTTTCAAGCCCTTCATCTACTCCGCCTCAATGGAAAAAGGTCTG
This sequence comes from uncultured Bifidobacterium sp., assembly GCA_964639465.1. Classification (GTDB taxonomy): domain Bacteria; phylum Pseudomonadota; class Gammaproteobacteria; order Burkholderiales; family Burkholderiaceae_D; genus Pernthalerella. The sequence continues at coordinate 84,096 of CAZXDB010000002.1, forward strand.
TCGCCCGGGACCATGATCAATGATGCGCCGATCGTGTTCGATGCCGGAAAGACGGGTTCTCAGGCTTGGGAACCCAAGAACTCGGACGGCAAATATGACGGCCCGCTGTCCATGCGCAAGGGTCTGACACGCTCGAAGAACATGGTGTCGATTCGTATTCTTGACCGCATCGGTGTCAACTACGCACAAGAATATGTGACCCGCTTTGGATTTGACCGGGAAAAAAATCCCCCCTACCTGACCATGGCCCTGGGTGCCGGTGCCGTCACACCCCTGCAAATGGCGGGAGCTTATGCCGTTTTTGCGAACGGCGGTTACAAAATCAATCCCTACCTGATTTCCAAAATCACGGATAACAGCGGCCGGATACTGTTTCAGGTCAGCCCGGAACGTGCTGGCGATGAAAATCTCCGTGTGATTGATGAGCGCAACGCGTTTCTGGTCGACAGCATGCTCAAAGATGTAGTCAAGCATGGCACCGCAATGCGTGCGCTGGCACTAAAACGCCCGGACATCGCTGGCAAAACCGGCACCACCAATGATTCTATCGACGCCTGGTTCGCAGGCTATCACCCGAAACTGGTGGGTGTGGCATGGATAGGCTTCGACAGACCCAGAAATCTCGGAAGCCGCGAGACCGGTGGCGGCCTGGCTTTGCCAATCTGGATCAGCTACATGCAAAAGGCGCTGCAGGTATTGCCCGTCCAGGAAAGGCCCATGCCCGGCGGGGTAACCACGTATGCGGGCGATTACGTCTACACCGAGTTCGCCGACGGCAGCGGTGTGAACTCGGTCGGATTGACACCATCAGACGATACTGAGAAAGCCGGGGAAAAGAACGAGGACGAGCCTCAGAGCGAGATTTTCTAGGCAAGCGCTGGTTGAATAAAACTGGACACTTCTGTGCTAAGACGGTGGCGCGAGATCGAGATTTGCGCCAGCTTGCCCACTGGCCAGCCGCGACAGCGCCGCGAAGAGCTCCGATCCGTCCCGCGTATCCTTCCATTGCTGATTGTCTGACATGCGGTAATGGAACCCGCCGGCACGTGCAGCGACCCAGATTTCCTGCATCGCCGCCTGTGTGTTGACGATGATTTTCGAGCCCTGATCAATAAATTCGATCTCAAGCACATTACCGCTGCGGCTGCATTCCAGATCAACATCGGCCGCTTCGGCGGCACGCTCCATCCCGATTTCGATGGCATTGATCACCAACTCGGCGGCGGTCAGGAACTCGGATTCGCTCATGCTAAACTCCGGTAGATTTTTAACAGACGACAGACAGTGTTCCGACATCGAAACGGTCTACAAAGCTTTTCGTTCATCATGCACAGATTCGGCATCATTTTAGCGGCGATCGCATTATCTGGCCTGAGCGCTTGCGGGCAATACGGTCCACTGTATTTGCCGGATCGCCCCGCACCCAGCACAAAAACCGATACCGAGTTTGATGCTCAGCCGGCCTCCAAACCCGACAACTCTCGCCAGCCCTGAAGCCGTGAACATTTCGCATTTCAATTATCGTGACGGCGAACTGTTTGCCGAAAACGTCGCACTGAGCGCTATCGGCCAGGCGTTTGGCACCCCAACCTACGTCTACTCAAGCGCCAGCGTGACGGAAAATTTTCTCGCCTATGCCCACGCCTGCCAGGCGCATGGCCGCGATGATACGTCATCACTGATCTGCTACGCAGTAAAGTCGAACGCCAATCTGGCAATACTGAACCTGCTGGCGAAACTGGGGTCGGGCTTTGACATCGTCTCGGGCGGCGAGCTGGAACGCGTGATCGCCGCCGGCGGAAATCCGAAAAAGGTCATTTTTTCCGGCGTGGGAAAAACCCGGGACGAGATGCGGTTGGCGCTATCGCATGACATTCTGTGCTTTAACGTCGAATCGATTCCCGAGCTGCATCGCCTTAATGAAGTCGCCGCCAGCCTGGGCAAGCGTGCGCGAATATCACTGCGCGTGAATCCTGATGTCGATCCAAAAACGCATCCGTATATCTCTACCGGCCTTAAAGACAACAAGTTTGGTATCGCCTTCGAAGATGCGCTGCCAACCTACCGGGTGGCGGCCAGCCTGTCTCATCTTGAAGTGACGGGTATCGATTGCCACATCGGCTCGCAGTTGCTGGATGACGCACCACTACTGGAAGCACTGGACAAAATTATCGAGCTGGTCGACAAGCTGGCCAGCGAGGGCATCACGCTGCATCACCTCGATATCGGCGGCGGTATTGGCATCTGCTATGACCAGGAAAAGCCTGTACCTGTCGCAGACTATCTCGGAAGACTCTTCGCACGCATTGATCGCTGGCGCGCTGACAAACATGACCAGAAACCTCTGACCATCATGTTCGAACCCGGTCGCTCTATTGTCGGTAACGCCGGCGTGCTGCTGACTGAAGTGCATTATCTGAAGCACGGTAGCACCAAAAATTTTGCTGTCGTTGATGCAGCAATGAATGACCTGATGCGTCCGGCGATGTATGAAGCCTGGCATGGTGTTCAGGTCGTCAAACCACGATCCGGTGACGCGCAACTCTATGACGTCGTGGGCCCGGTCTGTGAATCCGGTGACTGGCTTGCCCGCGAACGTGCACTAGCCATTACGCCCGGTGACTTGTTGGCGGTCATGTCGGCAGGTGCTTACGGAATGACGATGGCTTCGAACTACAACACGCGGGGTCGCGCGGCCGAGGTTCTGGTGAATGGGGACAAGTTCAATCTGATTCGCCGACGGGAAACGGCCGCGGAGCTGTTTGCACTGGAATCGATTCCGCAATAAAAACCTGTCTTGTCAGGACGGCTTATCGCGTCCGCGATGAATCCCGGCGCGCACGGATCAGCCGCAGTGCGAGCAAAACCGCGACAATAGCGCCCATGATCAGTGGCTCGGTAAAATTATTTTTCCCCGCCCGCATCCACCAGAAATGCAGCATCGAGAGCACTGCGATCACATAAATCAGGCGATGCAGCAGCATCCAGCGTCTGCCCAGCATCCGGACCATCGCATCGTTACTGGTCACAGCCAGCGGTATCAGCAGCACAAAAGCAGAAAAACCCATCGCGATGAAGGGGCGCTTCAGCACATCCCGCACCATATCTGCGAGATCAAAAAAATGATCAAACCAGAGGAAGGTCAGGAAATGCAGGCTCGCATAAAAGAAAGTGAATAAGCCCAGCATGCGCCGCAAGCGTAACAAACTGTTCTGACCGGTCAGGCGGCGCAATGGGGTGATCGCCAGCGTGAAGCACAGAAAATACAGTGTCCAATCGCCCGTGGCGCGGGTGATGAATTCAATCGGATTGGCCGTCAACCTGTCGTGCATGCCCAGCCACAGCAGTCGTAACAAAGGCAACAGCGCCAGTCCGAACAAGATCTGCTTAGTCCACCAGAGCTGTCGGCTACCGGGGTTGAGCATGGCGCTCAATAGAATTTTTTCAGATCCATACCCGTATACAGCGAGGCGACTTCCGGGTAACCGTTGAACATCAGCGTTTTGCGTTTACGCGTGAGGAAACCATCTTCACCGATGCGCCGCTCGGTGGCCTGCGACCAGCGGGGATGATCAACCCGGGGGTTAACGTTGGAATAGAAACCGTACTCGTCAGGCGCAACGCTATTCCACGCAGTCCGAGGCTGTGTTTCGGTAAAACGAATGCGAACGATGGATTTGGCTGATTTGAATCCGTATTTCCACGGAACGATAATTCGGACCGGTGCGCCATTCTGATTCGGTAGCACCTGACCGTACATACCCAGACTCAACAATGTCAGCGGATGCATGGCCTCATCAAGACGCAAGCCTTCGACATAAGGCCAGGACAACACCCGACTGCCCAGGCCGGGCATCTGGGCCGGGTCTGCCAAGGTGGTGAACTCAACGAACTTCGCATTCCCCGTTGGCTCAACTTTGCGAATCAGCTCGGCCAGCGAATATCCCGACCACGGGATAACCATCGACCAGCCTTCGACACAGCGCAAGCGATACAGACGCTCCTCAATGGGAGCCAGTTTAAGCAGGCTGTCGATATCGAGCGTCAGTGGCTTTTTCACTTCACCATCCACACGTACCGTCCAGGGCCGAGTCCTCAGCGATCCGGCACGCACCATCGGATCACCCTTGTCCAGACCGAACTCGTAAAAATTGTTGTAGCTGGTGGCGTCCGCAATCGGTGTCGCCTTGTCTGCTGCGGTGTAGGCGGGGTTAATACGTGCGGGCAAGCGTGCGCGTGATGCGGCATCGTTTGCGATAGCCAGGTCGACCAGAGCGCCGGCAGACAAGCCGCCAGCGGCCAGTTGCGTGAGGAACTGCCGCCGCGATTGCACCTGTGCCTGCGGCGTGATCTCTGAAGGGGACGGCTCCGTGAAGCGGGGAAACTTGATCAGCATACGTGCTCCATCATTGGGTGACAGCGTGACACTGAGCAGTCTGGCTGCCTGATGACCGCCAGACCTTGAACGGTTTTATAGTTCGCCGTAAGAATGCAGACCCGAGAGGAACATATTCACCCCCAGAAAAGCAAAACTCGTCACGAGCAAGCCGCCGATAGCCCACCAGGCAGCCACCTGTCCGCGCAGACCTTTCATCAGGCGCATATGCAGCCAGGCTGCGTAATTGAGCCAGACAATCAGTGCCCAAGTCTCTTTGGGGTCCCATGACCAGTAGCCACCCCAGGCTTCGGCCGCCCAGAGCGCGCCGAGAATGGTGGCAATGGTGAAAAAAGCAAAACCAACGGCAATGGCTTTGTACATGATGTCATCCATCACCTCCAGCGAGGGCAGACGATCCGCCAAGATGGACTTGGATTTCAGCAGATAAGCAACACCCACCATGGCCGCCAGCGCGAAAGTACCGTAGCCAATGAAGTTGGCAGGCACATGAATTTTCATCCACCAGCTTTGCAGCGCGGGTACCAGCGGCTGAATTTCATGCGCATCCCGAGTGGTCATGTACCAGAGTAAAAACCCGACTGCCGCTGAAATGATCAGCAGAACAAAAGCGCTCACCTGACGCGTTTCATACTTCTCTTCGTAGTACACCGTGAACATGGCAGTGATTAGGCAGAACAGCACAAAGACTTCATACAGATTGGATACGGGAATGTGGCCAATATCGGTACCCAGCAAATACGACTCGTACCAGCGCACCATCAGACCGATGAAGCCCATCAGGATTGCGGCCCAGCACAGACGACTGCCGACAGCGCCGCCAAAATCCGAACGAGCGAGGAGTCCACCCCAATGGAATACGGTGGACAATCCGAACAGGAAGCTCATCCACAGGATGGCCGACTGGCTCGACAACAAATATTTGAGGAAGAACCGCGACTGGGCCATGTCCAGATTGCCGGCATACAGGGAAATCGCCCACAAGGACAATCCGAAAATCAGCAGCATCAGCACACGCGAAGACTTCCAGTACCAGCCCAGGCCAATGAAAACTGGCGCTGATGCCAGCAGGATGGCTTTTTCATAGATATCCATGAAATCGCCGTAGCGATTCAGCGCAAACAAGGTACCAGCGGCCAGCACCAGCGCAAAAATCCAGTCGAACACACTGGCACTTTTAAGCAGGCCGGGATTTTCGGTATAGGTTTGCTTGTCGGCGAGTTCCATCATTGTTCTCCGTGTACTACTGCGAATCTGCCAAGTATAGTGCAGCCCTTCGGGTCCTGCGCGCTGCAGATATTTGCGTGGCTCATTAAGGGGCTTTAGAAGTCAGGCGAGCTTTGAGTCGTTCGAATTCCTTGTCGAAATCAAGACTGCGTCGCTGTGAACTCATGGCCATCAGCGCATGCGTGCCGCCACCGTCCTGCGGACGGATCCAGATCCACAGGCGGCGTTCGCGGATGTAGAGCATCGCAAAAACACCAAGAACCAGCAGCAGACAGCCCAGATAAACGACATTCTTTCCGGGTGATTTGGTCACTTGCAGCACAGAGGCTTTCACCTGATCAAATCCCTGGAGCTGGAGGAATACCGGCGCGCCGTAGAAAAAAGTATCGGCCAGTGCATTCATCGAAACCTGCAGGAAGCGACCGTGCTTCTCATCCGCAGCAACCGGGGCCAGCCCGTCTTTTTCACGAGCGACTTGCCACAACTCCCACAGGCTCCCGTTCAGAATTTTCATGAAAGCGTCGGCCGCCTTTTCCTGCTGATCTTCCGGTAGCGTGCCGATAAAGCGCGCAATGGCGATGTATCCCGACGACTCGCGGTCACCGGCAAAGATACTCATGGAGCGCAACGAAGACGCTTTCAGCTGCTCACGCAATTCTTTGTTGGTCGTGGAGGTCAGCGGCATTTTTTGCGCGTAACGTACGGCGGCTTTCTCGCGCAAAGCACTGTCGGCAATCGCAGCGCGCAGACGCATCCACTCGGCCACAGAATATTTATCATCGGCTGGAATGCGCAAATAGCGGAATCCTTCAGAGGGTGATTCACGTAAACCGGCGAGGAAAACTTCGCTACCGTCGAGCATGACAGGCAGCATGTAGTTATGGAACTCACGCGCCTGTCCGGTCTTGTCGCGCAGCTTGTACTGCACGCTGGGGCCAACATTTTTCAGATCTTTGGTCTTTTTGGTATTCGCTGCAGAGCCCAGCTTTTCATCCAGCGTCGCACTGAATTTTTCATTGAAGCTCTTGGCCTGATTGACCGCACGAACATCCTGCCCATTGACACTGGTATTTTCGACATTGAAGGGCCTGAATCCAGACCATTCGATCGTGTACTCTGCACCGCTGCTGCCGACGAGTGGCGTTGATTTACCCACCTCACCCTCGACCGCAAACGAGGCACTGCCGGGGCCGCTCATCGGATAACCGACCAGCTTGAGACGGCTGCCACCATCCTCAAAACTCGACTGATAAACTGCCAGTCCTTTGTAAATCAGCGGCTCATTGACTTTGATCGTCGCGGGAAAACTTTGACCCGTCTCGTGATCAGTCACGATGACGTTGCTGGCAAAGAGCTTGGGCATGCCGGTGGAGTAAAAATCAACCACGAATTCTTTCAGCTGCAGCGTGAAAGGCAATTCCTGAATCATCACACCGTCACCGACGGGAATGATTGCCGTATTGCTGGCCGAACCCTCGGGAATGAAGGTGTTACCGCGAAAAGTCAAGTTACCTAAACCAAGACGGTGACGCTCGGGGATATCGGCGATGATGCCGTTGCCGATAAATACCTCTTTGTCGAAGAGCCATTGCTGGGCGCGTATCGGAAGGCTGGAATCGAGCAAACCGCCGACACAAATAATCACGATGGCGGAATGCGCAAAAATGTACCCCAGCTTGTTGGCAGCGCCTTGCTTGGCGGTCAAGAGGGTAGCGCCTTCTTTCTGCACGAGCTTGACCTTGTAACCATCGGACTCGACCATGCGCGCGGTATGTGCGGCGAGCTGGTCACCGGTTTGTGGCGCAGTCCATTCCACATGATGATGAAAGTTTCGCAGCGACTGCTCCCGCACGCTTTCGCGCCAACTTTTCATATCTTTGATCATTTTCGGCGCATTCCGAGTGATGCACAGCGAAGTGGACAGCACCAGAAACGCCATGATCAGCAAGAACCACCAAGCTGAATAAACAGAATAAACAGAAAAATTCTCGAAAATCTCGAACCAGAATGTACCGAACTGATTTACATAATTCGGGGCCGGTTCGTTTTGCGTCACCACGGTACCCACGATGGACGCAATCGAAATCACCGTCAGCAAGCTGATCGCAAAACGCATCGAAGACAACAGCTCAACGGCATTGGATAGCCAGCGGCTACGGGTCTGCAGAATGATTCCTTCGGTACTCGTCGTCATGAATGGGGCGCGCTTTGTCTCGGGGTTTACGAACGGTCAGGCCAAGCGTTCGAATATCGCATCATTTTATGCCGATAGCGCCGACTTGCCGACCATATCCGGTGCACTTGTAGGTGTTTACGGTGGCGGTGCGGCCTTAGCTGGCAAAAAAACAAAAGGGGCGACTTTTCAGCCACCCCTTTGTACTGCACAACAGCCTGAATGCCGGTGCTGTGCTTATTTCAGGCCAGCGATGTAGTCAGCAACGGCTTGCATCTCTTCGTCAGAAAGCCGCTTGCTAATGGCTGTCATTTGGGCGCTGTTGGCACGCGACCCAGTGCGGAAGTTGGTCAGCTGCGCCACCGTGTAGTCCTGATGCTGGCCAGCGACGCGGGCATATTGAGCCGGAATGCCGGCACCATTGGGGCTGTGACAGCCGGCACAGGCCGGGACGTTTTTCTCGGCGATACCGGCGCGGTAGATCCGCTTGCCAAGGTCAATCGTGCTCTTGTTGCGCGCGGCGCCGGGCGCCGGTTTCTGCTGATCGAGATAAGCGGCGATATTGCGAATGTCATTGTCGTCCAGCGCCTTGGAAATACCCGTCATGATGGCGTTGTTGCGTGCAGGACCCTGAAAGTCGTGTAGCTGCTTTTTCAGGTAAGCCTCGTGCTGACCTGCAAGTTTGGGATTTTGCGCGATCGTGGAATTGCCGGCGGCACCGTGGCAAGCAACGCAGGCCATGACGCCGCGTGATGCGTCACCATTGGTATAGAGCGTGGCACCCTTGGCTGCATCTGCAGATTCAGCAGGTTTTGCGTCATTAGCATGCGCCACAGACGCAAAGGCTAGGACGATAAGAGACACAAATTTCACGAGCGAGTGTGTGGCAGATTTCATTCAATTACCCGGGGCTTTGGATTGATTTTCTGTGAGCTTCTGTCGCGACTGGAGCGGTGGCAGGATGCGCACGGAGCGCACCACTTTCGACGGGTCAGACGCTGATTTCGAAGCTTGCGATTGTACTACAATGGCGCTCTCTTCTTCGCACGCGCCTCCTCTGCCCACCGCCTCATGTCCCTTCTCTGGCAAGCCCGTTTTTTCACCACGGTTAATCGTCTTTCGGATTTGCCAAAATACAAAGTCCCCGAGATCGCGTTTGCAGGCCGCTCGAACGCGGGTAAATCGACCGCCATTAACGTGTTGTGCAACCAGAAAAAACTTGCGTTTGCGTCCCGTACGCCCGGACGAACCCAGCACATTAACTTTTTCTCGCTGGGCGGCGCCCATGTAGGCCAGCACCGCAAGGATGCCACCCGGGTCGACGAGATTCGGGCTTTTCTGGTCGATCTTCCGGGCTATGGCTATGCGGAGGTATCAGGATCGGCCAAAGATCACTGGCAACAGTTGCTTGGCCGCTATGTTCAGGAGCGCGAACAGCTGGCAGCACTGGTCCTGATCATGGATGCAAGACGCCCTTTTACCGAGCTCGATACCGAGATGCTGGAATGGTTCGCCGCCACCGGCAAGCCAATTCATTGTATTTTAAGCAAGGCCGATAAGCTTAATCGCAGCGAAGCTGCCGATGCACTACGTCTTGGACACTCAGTGCTGTCAAGCTATATTGACGAACAAGGGCGTCCTCTGCCATTCTCCGTTCAATTGTTTTCCGCATTAAAACGTACCGGGTTGGAAGAGGCCGATGCCAAGATCCTCGATCTGATCGGGATGGGCAGCGTTGATGCGCCACCCGGCTGATATAAAAAAACCCTGGAGAAAGGGGAGTGTCTCCAGGGCCTAACGCCGAACCGCTTTGAAGCAGCACAGCCCCGCTCAGGGAGGAGAAGCGGGAGGTGAATGAATCACCCAACAATCTGAGACCTGCGGACGCCGAAAGTTTCAGGGCGTCGGCACGCAAATGACGACCTTGAGCCGCACAACCAGCAACTTTTTTCTACTCATCATCATGTCCGAGCATCCATCTGCCCAGTTTCCAGCCATTCGCATGCGTCGCATGCGCAAAGACGCATTTTCACGCGCGCTGATGCGAGAAAACACCCTGACTGCTGCCGATCTGATTTATCCGGTCTTTATTCTGGATGGACAAAACCGTCGCGAAACGGTGCCCTCGATGCCGGGCGTGGAAAGACTGTCACTTGATTTGCTGATGTCCGTGGCAGAAGAATGTGTTGCGCTGGGTATCCCGGTCATTGCGCTCTTCCCCGTGATCGACTCAACACTGAAGACACCTGATGGTATTGAAGCCACCAACCCGAACGGTTTGGTACCCCGAGCCGTGAGAGAAATCAAACAGCGTTTCCCTGAGCTGGGCGTGCTCACCGATGTCGCGCTTGATCCGTTTACCAGTCATGGACAGGATGGTGTGCTGGATGAGGAGGGTTATGTGCTCAACGATGAAACATCATCGATCCTCATCCGTCAGGCCCTGGTACAGGCCGAAGCCGGCGTCGATATCGTTGCGCCGTCCGACATGATGGATGGCCGTATCGGCGCGATACGGCATGCACTGGAAAATGCAAGACACATCCATACACGCATCATGGCCTACTCTGCCAAATACGCGTCGGCTTTCTACGGCCCGTTCCGGGACGCCGTCGGCTCTGCCGCCAACTTGGGCAAAGGCAGTAAGGCGACGTATCAGATGGACCCGGCAAATTCCGATGAGGCATTGCGCGAAGTCGCGCTGGATCTTGCCGAGGGTGCCGATATGGTGATGGTCAAACCCGGCATGCCTTATCTGGATATCGTGCGTCGCGTCAAAGATGAATTCAAAGTCCCGACCTTTGCCTATCAGGTCAGCGGCGAATACGCGATGATCAAAGCAGCCGCACAAAATGGCTGGGTCGATCACGACAAGACCATGATGGAGGCCATGTTGTCTTTTAAGCGAGCAGGGGCGGATGGGGTACTGACTTACTTCGCCAGAGAAATCGCCCGCAAACTCTGACCGTCGCTTCAGGCTTCCAAGGGCTGTTGACTGACAGCCCTTTTCACCGCCACCCTTGGCGCACCACGCATTCCAGCGCTCACCCTCTCTCTTCCAGCCCTGAGCTGCATGAGACGTCCGGCGAAATACAAGCGGCCTGACCGCTGCCTTTCGATTGCGATGGATATGCCATCAAATCTGATGGTGCTTTAGCGTTTATTCGTGTCGGAAATTATTTCGCGCGAGGAACTGTCCAGCTGTCGCAGGGATTGCAGAAATTTCTCAGACGACTGAAAACCGATCACGCGGGGATTACGCAGCATCTCGCCTTCGCTATTGAAAAAAATAATGCCCGGCGGACCGAAAAGTGCAAATCGTTTCAACAGTGCTTTATCGTCCGCGTTATTCGCAGTAACGTCCGCCTGAAGCAAAACGATATCTTGCATCTTTGCCCTGACAGCAGGATCGGTGAAAGTCAGCTTTTCCATCTCCAAACAAGCGACACACCAATCGGCATAGAAGTCCAGCATGACCGGACGTCCCCGGGCAGCTACGATTGCCTGATCCAGCTCTGTCACGGAATAGATGCGAGTGAACGCAGTTTTCTCATGCACCTTGCCCGACAAATGCGCAACTGGCGCCCACGCGTCACGACCGCCGGTGGCGAGACCCGCGAGCTGCACAGCACCGAGCAAAAGAAAGACCACACTGATAGCGCGACCACGCCAACCCAGCTGACGTGAAGCGAACAAAAAGACGCCATACGAAACAGCCAGCAAACCCCAGCCCAGCATCAGCGCCCACCTCGGCAGCAATGAACTGACCATCCACAGAGCCAACGCAAGCATCAGTACGCCGAAGAAGGGTTTGACCGCCTTCATCCAGTGACCGGCCCGAGGCAAGAGCGTACCCGCTGACAAGCCCACCAGCAGAAGCGGCACACTCATGCCCAGCGCCATGGCGAATAGTGCACTCCCTCCAATGACGACATCTTTGGTCTGGCTGATGTAGACCAGCACACCGGCAAGTGGCGCGGCAACGCAGGGGCCAACGATCAATGCAGACAGCATACCCATCATAAAGACGCCGGCTAGCTTGCCCGCGCGCTGGCGCTCTGACCAGCGGGTGAGCATCATTTGAACTGACGGCGGCATTTGCAACTGATAGATGTCGAACATGGACAAAGATAACAAGGCCATGAAAATCGCAAAGGTGATGAGCACTGGCGGGCTCTGCAGATTCGCCGATAATCCTTCGCCAATCAGGCCCGCTGCGACGCCCAGCGCGGTGTATATCAGCGCCATGCCCATCGTGTAGGCGAGGGCAAGGATGAATCCGCGGCCACGGCTTGTATGCTGGCCTTCGCCGACAATGATGAACGACAGTATCGGCACCATCGGCAATACGCACGGAGTAAACGACAAGCCTAAACCCAGCAGCAGAAACAGTGGCAGTATCAGCAGCAGATTGCCACTGGCGAGTGATGCTTCAATGCGCCCCACGTCGGTATCTGCTTCGGCGCCATCGGCTGGCTTCATCTCGTCGACAGGCAATCCGGCAGCGGAGGTCGGGGAGAGTCTGACGACAGACTCGGTCGGTGGATAGCACAGGCCTTTATCAGCGCAACCCTGACTGCTCACGGTCAGTGTAAATGGCGCATCGGTGGTCACAGGCAGGCGGATCACGACTTCGTGCCGGTAAACCTCCACGTCTTTCTCGAAGGTCTCGTCAAATTTGATTTTTCCCGGCGGGATGACTGGCGTTCCGAGCCGCGCACCTTCCGCTTTGAAGGCGAAACGTTCACGATACAAGTAATACTGATCGGCGATTTTGAAACGTATTTCGACGTTTGATGCATCAGCCATCCTTGCACTGAAACGAAACGCCTGCTCGGGTGGAAGGAACTGATCTTCGGCCGCTGCGGAGCCGAACCACAGCGCGGCCAACAGGGCAAACAGGCGAATGAACGTGCGAATCAAAAACTCAGGCATGATATTCAGGTGTGGTTTCGGTGATAACCCACTGCAGATACGAAGGCAGGCCTGTTGTCACAGGCAATGCAATCACCTCAGGTAATTCATACGGATGAGCGGCACGGATCGCAGCCTCCAGCGCAGCATAATGTCGCTGCGTAGTTTTAATCAGCAGGGTCACTTCGGTGGCCCGCTCAACCTTGCCCTGCCAGCGATAGACCGACTGCACTGCGGGCAGCAGACTGACGCAGGCGGCCAGCCGCGCTTCCACCAATGTACTGGCGATGGCTTCGGCGGCCTGCGCGTTCGGCAGATTGGTCATGACGATCAGTATCTGCTCCATGCTTTAGATCCCGATTTTATTTGAGTAAGCGGCGACGTGTGAGTACGGTGGCCAGATAAAACCCGGCGACGCAATAAGCGATCAGCAACAGCAAGGACTGTGGCACCTGGTCCGGCATCTGGCCGAGCAGTAATGGTCGCACAAGATGAACGGCAGCGCTCAGCGGCAGGTAAGCTGACGCCGTCTGTAACCACCCGGGAAGCTGTGTGACAGGATAGTAGACCCCGGAGAGAAAAATCATCGGCGTCAGGATCAAGGTGAAGTAATAGGTAAAAAAATCATAGCTTTTGGCCAGGGCATTAATCGCGAGCGCCAATGACGCAAACGTGACTCCGATCAGAAACAGCAGCGGCGGCACCAGCAAGGTACCAGGATGCCAACCGATGCCAAGAGCGAGCAGGACCATCAGAATCGCCAGACCCGAGATCAGCGATTTACTGGCAGCCCAGAGCATTTCGGCAAGAACGATATCGTCCAGATCAAGCGGCGTATTGAGCAGGGCATCCCAGGTTTTCTGCACATGCATGCGGGAAAATGCGGAATACAATGCCTCGAACGTGGTGGCCATCATGACGGACATGCAGATTGCGCCGCTGGCGAGGAACTCGATGTAGGGCACACCATCAATCGTCTGCAGCAGGCTACCCAACCCATAGCCAAAGGCCACCAGCGTGATGAGTGGCTCAGCGATATTCCCGACGACGCTGGTAAACGCGAGCTTGCGCCACACAAGAAAATTGCGCTGCCAGACGGGGATAAAGCGCAGACTGAATTTCGGTACCTGGTAGTTCATAGATGCAATGGTCGATGCCTCAGTCGCGCATATCGCGGCCAGTTAATTTGAGGAAAAGGTCTTCCAGATTTGCTCGTCGGTGAAGATACCTCACCCCTTCCGTTTGGGTCAGATTTTCCAACAGCAAATCGGGGTGGTCGGTGTAGCAGAACGCTGTCTCACCGCTGAATTCAATTCGATCAGCAAGATGCGATGCATCACGCGCCCACTGGGTCGCGTTGTCACCGTAGACCTCGACCACCTGAGATTCGATGTGTTCAGCAATCAAGGCACGGGGTGACCCCTCGGCGATCAGGCGACCATGATCGATAACGGCAAGGCGATCACACAATCGCTCCGCCTCTTCCATGAAGTGCGTGGTCAACAGGAGCGATTTGCCTTCGGCAAGCAGGGCTTTCAGGCGCTCCCAGATCAGATGACGGGCCTGCGGGTCCAGTCCGGTCGTGGGCTCATCCATGAAGATAAGGTCCGGATCATTGACGAGCGCGCGTGCCAGTGTCAGGCGTCGCTTCATACCGCCGGATAGCTCGCGGATTTGCGCATGGCGCTTGGCGGTGAGATTGGAAAAATCCAACAGCCAGTCAATCCGCATTTTGACCTGCGCGCGGCTCATGCCGAAGTAACGCCCATAGACGTAAATGTTTTCTTCGACCGTAAAATCCGGATCAAGACTGTCGACTTGCGGCACCACACCAATTCGCAAGCGAGCCCGTCGGGCATCAACTGGCACGTCGTGTCCGGCCAACCTGATACTGCCGCGGTCAGGCATGGTCAATCCGAGACACAGTCGTAGCGTCGTGGTCTTTCCCGCACCATTTGGTCCCAGCAGTCCGAAACACTGTCCCGGCTCGACTGAAAAAGAGACACCATCAACGACCGTCAGCCGGCCATCGCCCTCACCGTAGGACTTATAAAGCTCTTTGACAGTCAGAATGCTCATGGAAATATCGCCACGGATTTTTATGGGTACATTTGTTTCTTGCGCGTTGTTTGGACAGTGAATTATCGACAGTGATGCGAACCACAGTCAAAAAACAAAAGCCAGGCTATCCCTGGCTTTTGTTTTTTGAATCACGCGCGTCTTATTCGCCGCTGCTGTCCTCAACGGCAGTCGTGTTCTCAGGGCGATCGACCAGCTCGACAAAAGCCATCGGAGCATTATCGCCCTGACGAAAACCCATCTTCAGAATGCGCAAATAGCCTCCGTTACGAGTCGCATAACGCGGGCCGAGCTCAGCGAACAGCTTGACGACCATTTCACGGTCACGCAGACGATTAAACGCGAGGCGCTTGTTGGCCAGGGTGTCGGTCTTGCCCAGCGTCAGAATCGGCTCGATCACGCGGCGCAGTTCTTTTGCTTTAGGCAAGGTGGTCTTGATCGCTTCGTGGCGCAGCAGTGATACCGTCATGTTGCGCAGCATAGCGAGACGGTGGGATGACGTGCGATTGAGCTTACGAAGTCCGTGACGATGACGCATGATATTTCCTTTTCAGTTTTATATGTCCAGCTCTTCTATCGCCGACCCTGAGGCCGGCGCGGGCCGGTGGTGTTGAAAAAATTACTTATCGAGGCCGAGCGGCGGCCAGTTTTCCAGCTTCATACCCAATGTCAGTCCGCGTGAAGCAAGAACTTCCTTGATCTCATTGAGCGATTTACGACCCAGATTCGGTGTCTTCAGCAGCTCATTCTCACTACGCTGGATCAGATCACCGATGTAATAAATATTCTCGGCCTTGAGGCAGTTAGCCGAACGCACGGTGAGTTCCAGATCATCGACCGGACGCAACAGGATAGGATCGACCGTCGGCGCGCGAGATGGCGCTTCAGCAGCCGCTTCCGTACCTTCCAGTGCAGCAAAGACATTGAGCTGATCGACCAGAACACGAGCTGACTGACGAATCGCTTCTTCCGGTGTGATCACACCGTTGGTCTCGATATTGATCACCAGTTTGTCGAGGTCGGTACGCTGCTCCACACGGGCGGATTCGACAGCGTAAGAGACGCGGCGAACGGGAGAAAACGATGCATCAAGGATGATGCGGCCGATGGTCTTGTTCGCATCTTCTGCAAGACGACGCACATTGCCAGGGACGTAGCCACGACCTTTTTCAACTTTCACCTGCATATCCAGTTTGCCGCCCGGCGTCAGGTGGGCAATCACATGATCCGGATTGATCAGTTCGACGTCATGAGGCAAATCGATATCGGAAGCGAGCACAGCACCCTCGCCTTCCTTTTTCAGGGTCAGCGTGACGTCATCACGATTGTGCAGCTTGAAGACCACGCCTTTGAGGTTCAGCAGGATGTCAACGACGTCTTCCTGCACACCATCGAGAGAAGAGTACTCATGAACCACACCGGCAATCGTGACTTCTGTCGGTGCATAACCCACCATCGATGAAAGCAGCACACGGCGCAGCGCATTGCCCAGCGTATGACCGTAGCCGCGCTCAAAGGGCTCCATCACAACTTTTGCGTGGCCAGCACCGAGCGGCTCAACTTCGATAATGCGAGGTTTTAAGAGATTGTTTTGCATGAATGTCCTTTCAATACCCTCGGCTCATTACACCGATAAGGCTGATGGCATATCGAAAGGCATGGGCCGAGTGACGGCCCATGCCCGGAAAATTAACGTGAATACAGTTCGACGATCAGGGACTCGTTGACTTCCTGATTGAAGTCGGAGCGGTCAGGCCACGATTTGAGTGAGCCTTCCATTTTTTTCGCATCTACTGATACCCACAGAGGGAAACCGGACTGCTCGGCCAGAGAGAGGGCCTCTGCGATACGAACCTGTTTTTTGGCTTTCTCACGAATAGCCACAATGTCACCCACCTTCACCTGATACGAAGCGATGTTGACGACATTGCCATTGACCGTGATCGCTTTGTGCGACACAAGCTGGCGACCTTCGGCACGTGTGGACGCGAAACCCATACGATAAACGACGTTGTCGAGGCGAGCTTCCAGCAGTTTCAGCAGCGTTTCACCGGTGTTGCCTTTGCGACGATCGGCTTCTGCGAAGTAGCGACGGAACTGACGCTCCAGAACGCCATACATGCGCTTGACCTTCTGCTTTTCACGCAGCTGGTTGCCGTAGTCTGATGTACGAGCGCCGGAGGTGCGGCCATGTTGACCTGGCTTGGAATCCAGTTTGCACTTGGAGTCCAGCGAGCGACGCGCGCTCTTGAGGAACAGGTCGGTGCCTTCACGGCGGGAGAGTTTTGCTTTGGGTCCAATATAACGTGCCACGATTCTTCCTTATCGTTTAACGCCCCGAGCAGAAATATTTTCCGCCAGGCGCAAGTCCGGTCTGCGTGCTACCGAACAGTGGTCTTGAGAACAAAACCCGCCAGTGACGGCGGGCTACCTTCGGGTACTGCCAGAACTACAATCAGATACGGCGACGCTTTGGCGGACGGCAGCCATTGTGCGGCACCGGTGTCACATCCTGAATCTGGGTGATCTTGATACCCAGATTGTTCAGTGCGCGGACAGCGGACTCGCGACCGGGGCCTGGGCCTTTGATGCGAACTTCGAGATTTTTGACACCACATTCAACAGCCACCTTGCCTGCAGCTTCAGCAGCAACCTGCGCAGCAAATGGTGTGGACTTGCGCGAGCCTTTGAAGCCAGCGCCACCGGAAGTCGCCCAAGACAAGGCATTGCCCTGACGATCCGTGATCGTGATGATCGTGTTATTGAAGGATGCGTGGATGTGCGCAATGCCTTCAGCAACGTTCTTTTTGACTTTCTTGCGAACGCGAGCAGAAGCAGCGTTGTTCGATGATTTTGCCATGATGTTTTCCTTGAATCCGCTACAGGATTACTTCTTCAGCGCTTGCGCGGCTTTACGCGGACCCTTGCGGGTACGCGCGTTGGTACGTGTGCGCTGGCCACGGCAAGGCAAGCCTTTACGATGGCGCATGCCGCGATAGCAGCCAAGATCCATCAATCGCTTGATGTTCATCGACAATTCACGACGCAAGTCGCCCTCGACGATGAATTTACCGATTTCATCGCGCAGCTTTTCGAGCTCGTTATCGTCAAGATCTTTGACTTTTTTATTCGTTGGTACGCCAGTGGCTAAGCAAATCTGCTCTGAGCGTGGACGTCCGATACCATAGATCGCCGTCAGGCCAATCACGGTGTGCTGGTGGTTGGGGATATTAACCCCTGCAATACGTGCCATTCGTTATTCCTCGATCAATAACGTTAATTAACCCTGGCGCTGCTTGTGGCGCGGCTCGGTGCAAATGACGCGAACAACGCCCTTGCGCTTGATGATTTTGCAGTTGCGGCAGATCCGCTTTACTGATGCGAGCACTTTCATGGTGGCCCTCTTTCTTTCCGTCTTTTAATGACACTGATTATTTCGTGCGGAATACAATCCGCGCCCTGCTCAAATCATACGGCGTCAGTTCTACCGTAACCTTGTCGCCAGGGAGAATACGGATGTAGTTCATTCGCATCTTCCCGGATATATGTCCAAGAACCACATGCCCGTTTTCCAGCTTGACCCTGAAGGTCGCATTCGGGAGATTTTCAAGAATCTCGCCCTGCATCTGAATCACGTCATCTTTGGACATATGTAGTGCTTATTCCTCTCAGTCAACGGGGCGCAATGCCGCCCTTGAAATTTGCCTTCCGCAGCAACGAATCATACTGCTGAGACATCACGTAATTTTGTACCTGTGCCATGAAATCCATGGTCACCACCACAATAATCAGCAGTGAAGTACCGCCAAAATAAAAGGGCACGTTCCAGCGCGCGATGAGAAATTCCGGCAGCAAGCAAATCAAGGTGATGTATACCGCTCCAGCCAGCGTCAGGCGAGTCAGAATACGATCGATATACCGCGCAGTCTGGTCGCCGGGACGAATTCCCGGAACAAACGCGCCACTTTTCTTCAGGTTGTCTGCTGTTTCTTTGCTGTTGAAAACCAGCGCCGTGTAAAAAAAACAGAAGAAAATAATCGCAGCGGCATACAGCAACGCATGAATCGGCTCACCAGGCGCCATCGATGCTGCCAGATCCTTTAAGAAACGAACCACGGCGCTATCCGTGTCACCGGAAGTGAACCAGCTTGTAATCGTCGCCGGAAACAAAATGATCGATGACGCAAAAATCGGCGGAATCACACCTGCCATATTCAATTTCAGCGGCAAATGGCTACTCTGGCCCCCATAAATCTTGTTACCAACCTGACGCTTCGCGTAGTTGACCAGAATCTTGCGCTGACCGCGTTCAATAAAGACAACCACATAAGTGACCAGCGCGACAACGATACAAATGAGTATGGCGGTCAAGGCGTTCATCGAACCTGTCCGGACCAACTCAAACAATCCACCGAGAGCGCTCGGCAAACCAGCCGCAATACCCGCAAAAATAATGATCGAAATCCCGTTACCCAGACCGCGCTCAGTAATCTGCTCACCCAGCCACATCAGGAACATCGTACCGGTCACCAGTGTCACCACGGTCGTGAAACGGAAAGCCAGACCGGGGTCAATGACCAGACCCGCCTGAGACTCCAGGGCGATAGCAATACCCAACGCCTGAAAGGTTGCGAGCACGAGTGTGCCGTAACGAGTGTATTGCGTAATCTTGCGACGGCCCGATTCACCTTCTTTTTTAAGCGCTTCCAGCTGTGGCGACACCACCGACAGCAACTGCATGATGATCGATGCTGAAATATACGGCATGATCCCCAACGCAAAAATCGTGAAACGAGACAATGCACCGCCCGAAAACATGTTGAACATGCCGAGAATGCCGCCGCGGTTCTGATTAAACAAGGCGGCAAGCTGCACAGGATCAATACCAGGCACAGGAATGTGCGCACCTATCCTGAACACCACCAGCGCGGCCAGCAAGAACCACAAGCGCCCCCAAGGGAAGCCGCTTGCAGCGCTTTTCGCGAGTTTTGGTGAAGTTGCCACGTTGTTCTTAATCTTCCGCGTTTACTCTACCGACCCACCAGCAGCTTCAATCGCTGCCTTGGCGCCCTTGGTCGCAATGAGACCTTTGAGTGTGACCTTCTTGGTCAACTCGCCCGCTTTGATGACTCGCACCACACGCGCAAGTTCGCCAATCAGCCCAGCCTGCTTCAGTGCGATCACATCAATGTCGGCGACAGGCAGTTTTGCCAAATCGGACAAGCGCACCTCCGCCTTGAAAGGCGTCGCCTGCGACTTGAAACCACGCTTGGGAAGCCGACGCTGCAAAGGCATCTGACCGCCCTCGAAGCCCACTTTGTGAAAGCCGCCGGCACGGGATTTTTGCCCCTTGTGACCGCGGCCTGCCGTTTTGCCCAGACCGGATCCGATACCGCGACCGACGCGACGCTTTGCGTGCTTGGCACCAGCAGCGGGTTGAATAGTGTTGAGTTCCATATTTGCTCCGTTCGCAAGCGATGCTTACGCAACCACTTTCACGAGATACGATACTTTGTTGATCATGCCGCGCACTGAAGGTGTGTCCTCAAGCTCCGAAACGGAATTCACGCGACGTAAACCGAGGCCACGCACCGTTGCGCGATGCGACTCGCGCGTACCGATGAGTCCCTTGACCAGCTTGACTTTGATTGTGTTTGCCATAGTGATCACCTTAGCCTAGGATTTCCTCGACCGTCTTGCCACGCTTTGCAGCGATTTCAGACGGTGTGCTCATTTTTGCGAGGCCATTTAGCGTCGCGCGGACCATGTTGTACGGATTGGTTGAACCGTTCGACTTGGCAACGACGTTCGTCACGCCCATCACTTCGAAAATTGCACGCATCGGACCACCTGCGATAACGCCGGTACCGTCTTTTGCGGGAATCATCATCACCGAGGAGGCGCCGTGGCGACCGTGAACCGTGTGGTGCAGCGTTCCGTTTTTCAACGACACTTTGATCATCTTGCGACGAGCCTCTTCCATCGCCTTTTGTACAGCAACTGGCACCTCTTTCGACTTGCCCTTGCCCATACCAATGCGACCATCGCCGTCACCAACCACAGCCAAGGCAGCGAAACCCATGATCCGGCCACCCTTCACCACCTTGGTGACACGGTTGACCGCGATCATTTTTTCGCGCATGCCGTCGTCAGGCTTCTCGCTTTGCATTTTTTGTTGCATTTTTGCCATGATGACTATTCCTTAGAACTTCAGACCGGCTTCGCGAGCTGCTTCCGCAACTGCTTTGACCCGACCGTGATAGCGGAAACCGGAGCGATCGAACGCAACTTCAGCGATGCCGGCCTTCAATGCCTTCTCTGCGACGCGCTTGCCAACCAGTACAGCCGCTGCGGTGTTGCCGCCTTTGCCTGACTGACCTGCGAGCTCCTTGCGAATCTCTGCCTCGGCAGTCGACGCGCTTGCAAGAATCTTTGCGTCCGGGCTGATAATAGTCGCGTAGATATGCATGTTGGTGCGATGCACGGCAAGGCGATTTACCTTTAGCTCTGCAATTTTGGCACGCGTTTGGCGTGCACGGCGCAGGCGAGATGCTTTCTTGTCCATGGTCAACCCTTACTTCTTCTTGGTTTCTTTGATCACCACAACCTCGTCCGAATAGCGGACGCCTTTGCCTTTGTAGGGCTCAGGGCTGCGATAGGCGCGCACTTCAGCGGCGACCTGACCCACCTTTTGGCGGTCGATACCTTTAATGAGAATTTCAGTCTGCGACGGCGTTTCGCATTTCACACCAGCTGGCATGGTGTGAACGATTGGGTGCGAGAAACCCAAGGACAGATTCAGCTTGTCACCCTGAGCCTGCGCCTTGAAACCCACGCCGACCAGCGACAGCTTTTTCTCGAAACCCTTGGTGACGCCACTGACCATGTTGTTGACCAATGCACGCACGGTTCCCGACATCGCATTCGCCTCACGACTTTCATCAGCCGGAGTCAGATTAAGCGTACCGCCGTCGTTCTTGATGATCACCTGACCTGTCAGCGGAAGCGACAACGAACCTTGCGGACCCTTGACAGAAATCTTCTCTGCCGTGATCGTCACTTCGACGTCCTTTGACAACGCAATTGGCATTTTTCCTACACGAGACATGTCAATTCCCCCTTAGGCCACGTAGCAAAGAATCTCGCCACCGGTGCCGGTTGCGCGCGCCTTGCGGTCAGTCATTACCCCTTTGGGCGTAGACACAATGGCGACACCCAGGCCGTTCATGACGGTTGGGATCTCACTCTTGCCACGATAGATACGCAGTCCCGGGCGAGACACACGCTCGATGCGCTCGATGACCGGGCGACCCGCGTAGTATTTCAGCTCGATACGCAATTCAGGCTTACCGCCCTGATCTGCGACCGCAAAATCCTCGATGTAACCCTCTTCCTTCAGCACTCGGGCGATTGCCACTTTGAGCTTTGATGAAGGCATGGCCACGGTTGTTTTGTTGACGCTCTGCGCGTTACGGATACGCGTTAGCAGATCGGCGATAGGATCGCTCATACTCATCGCTTATTCTCCTATTACCAGCTGGCTTTAGTCATACCCGGAATTTCGCCACGCATGGCGATTTCACGGAGCTTGGTGCGACCCAGACCGAATTTGCGGAATGTGCCGCGCGGACGACCTGTCAGTGCGCAACGATTACGCTGACGGTTCGGCGCAGAGTTACGCGGCAGCGACTGCAACTTCAGACGCGCGTCGTAACGCTCTTCTTCCGATTTCGACTGATCGTCGATGATGGCCTTCAATTCGGCGCGCTTGGCTGCGTACTTCTTTACCAGTGCGGCGCGCTTCTGTTCGCGGTTAATCAGTGCCAGTTTTGCCATGGCAGCCTCAGTTTCTGAACGGGAATTTGAATGCGGCGAGAAGCGCTTTGGCTTCATCGTCGGTCTTTGCTGTCGTGGTGATACTAATGTTCATACCACGCAGCGCGTCGATCTTGTCGTACTCAATCTCGGGGAAAATAATTTGCTCTTTCACACCGATGTTGTAATTACCGCGACCATCGAATGCCTTCCCCGACACACCGCGGAAATCGCGCACGCGCGGAAAAGCGATGGTAACGAGGCGATCCAGGAATTCGTACATGCGCGCGCCACGCAGCGTCACCATGCATCCAATAGGATAACCTTCGCGAATCTTGAAACCTGCGATCGCCTTGCGAGCCTTGGTCACCACCGGCTTTTGACCGGCGATCTTAGTCAGATCACCGACAGCATGCTCAATGATTTTTTTGTCAGCGACCGCTTCCGACAGACCCATATTCAGCGTGATCTTGGTCAGACGCGGCACTTCCATCACCGACTTGTAGCCAAATTTGGCCGTCAGATCGGCAACGACTTTTTCTTTGTAATGTTGTTGTAGACGGGCCATTTGATTACACCTTCACAACTTCGCCACTGGACTTGTAGACGCGAACGCGCTTGCCGTCCACTGTCTTGATGCCCACGCGATCTGCCTTGCCGGTCGCTGCATTGAACAGCGCGACATTTGAAATATGAATTGGCATCAGCTTGTCAACGATGCCGCCGGTTGCACCCGTCATCGGGTTAGGCTTCACCGCCTTTTTTGCGACATTGATACCGTCAACAACCAGGTGATTAGCATCAACACGCTGCGTCACGACACCACGCTTGCCCTTGTCTTTGCCAGTCAAAACGATGACTTCGTCTTTTGTACGAATCTTATCCATAGCGACTCCTTACAAAACTTCGGGCGCGAGAGACACGATCTTCATGAAGCGCTCAGTGCGCAGTTCACGCGTGACCGGTCCGAAAATACGGGTGCCGATAGGCTCAAGCTTGGCATTCAGAAGAACCGCGGCGTTGCGATCAAAGCGCACCAGCGAACCATCCTGACGACGCACGCCTTTGGCGGTACGAACGACAACGGCGTTGTAAATCTCGCCCTTTTTGACGCGACCACGCGGCTGGGCTTCCTTTATGGTGACCTTGATGATGTCCCCAATGCCAGCATAGCGGCGCTTCGAACCACCCAGCACCTTGATGCACAGAACTTCACGTGCGCCGGTGTTGTCGGCTACTTCGAGCCGGCTTTCAGTTTGAATCATGATTTTTCTTTCCCAACTTAATCCGCGCCGGATACACGATGCACCCTTCAACGGTCAGTCTTGGTCCCGTCGACAATTTCGCTGAAGCGACCCTGTCGATTGGGTTGACAAAAAGCTACGGAGTTTTTACTGCATTTGTTGCATTCGCCAATCTAAGAAAGGCAGCCCGACATTATGCATCATTCACAGCCGGGCTGGCAAGCAACTATTTAAACCGTTTGCGCCACTTCCACCACGCGGGTTACCGTCCAGGCCTTGGTCTTGGAAATAGGACGCCCTTCCTGAATTTCCACCGTATCACCTGTCTTGGCAACATTGGCTTCATCATGCGCGTGATACTTGTTCGAGCGCACGATGATTTTTCCATACAGAGGATGACGGACACGACGCTCGATCAGTACAGTGACCGTCTTGTCCATCTTGTCTGATACGACGGTACCGACCAGGGTACGTTTTAACGCTTTCTTTTCTGTCGCGCTCATTATTGGCCGTCCTTCTGGTTAATCACAGTCTTGACGCGAGCAATGTCACGACGCACTTTCTTGAGCTGCGACGTGTTTTGCAGCTGTTGCGTTGCAACCTGCATGCGCAGGCCAAACTGGGCTTTGAGCAGATCGTTGAGCTCTTTCTTCAGAGCCGCAGCGTCCTTGCCTTGGAGTTCAGATGCTTTCATTCGTATCCCCTTATTGACCAACCTGACGCACAACGAAAGTCGTCGCCAGGGGCAGCTTTGCCGCTGCAAGGCGGAAAGCCTCACGCGCCAGCGCCTCGTCAACACCATCCATCTCGTAAAGCACTTTGCCCGGCTGAATCTCGGCAACGTAGTACTCAGGATTGCCCTTACCGTTACCCATACGAACTTCGGCAGGCTTGTTCGAAATTGGCTTGTCAGGGAAGATTCGGATCCAGATACGTCCACCGCGCTTGATGTGACGCGTCATGGCACGACGGGCAGACTCGATCTGACGGGCAGTGATGCGGCCACGGACGGTTGCCTTCAGGCCAAACTCGCCAAACGACACCGCAGTGCCGCGCTCATGCGAGATGCCCTTGTTGCGGCCTTTTTGCTCTTTTCGGTATTTTCTGCGTGCTGGTTGCAGCATGATTATTCTCCTGCCTTCTCAGCTGGCGCAGCCGGTGCGTCAGCTTTCTTAGCGCGAACCCGCTTTGCAGCCGCTGGTGCCGGCGCAGCAGCGCCTTCCGTTGCAGTTGCAGGCGCATCCGCGCGCTTGGTACGTGTTGTGCGACCCGCGGGCTTACCATCGTCGCGACGTGGCGAACGACGCTTGCGCTCGTCATCTGAGGTCGTTTCGACGGCTGGTGACTCACCACTGGCCAGACGATCGCCTTTGTAGACCCACACCTTAATACCGATGATGCCGTACGTGGTTTCAGCTTCACCGAAACCGTAATCGATGTCTGCACGCAGGGTATGCAGCGGAACGCGGCCTTCGCGGTACCACTCGGTACGCGCAATCTCGATGCCGTTGAGACGACCGGACGACATGATTTTGATGCCTTGGGCGCCCAAACGCATTGCATTCTGCATCGCACGCTTCATCGCACGACGGAACATGATCCGTTTTTCGAGCTGCTGCGCGATCGAATCAGCAATCAACTGCGCATCCGTTTCAGGCTTGCGAATCTCTTCGATGTTCACGTGCACTGGCACGCCCATCATTTTAGCCAGCGAGGATTTCAATACCTCAATATCTTCGCCCTTCTTGCCGATCACAACGCCTGGACGCGAACTGAAAATGGTGATGCGCGCGTTCTTGGCCGGACGCTCGATGAGCACACGACCAACGGATGCATTCTTGAGCTTCTTTTTAAGAAATGCACGAACACTGAGGTCTTCCTTCAGCATGTCGGCAAAATTACTGTTGCCCGCATACCAGCGCGAACCCCAGTTACGTGTGACGGCAAGACGAAAGCCGGTTGGATGAATCTTCTGTCCCATCGTGACTCCCTTAGTTACCGACAGTCACGTAGATGTGACAGGTTTGTTTGGAGATACGATCACCACGGCCTTTAGCACGCGCAGTGAAACGACGCAGTACAGCGCCCTTTTCCACATAGATCGTTGTGACCTTGAGTTCATCAATATCCGCGCCGTCATTGTGTTCGGCGTTGGCGATTGCGGACTCGAGCACTTTCTTGATCAGTACAGCCCCTTTTTTTGGGCTGAACGTGAGGATGTTAAGTGCCTGCTCGACCTTTTTGCCACGAATCAGGTCGGCAACGAGGCGGCCCTTCTGAGCCGACAGTCGTGCGCTGCGGAGGGTAGCTTTAGTTTCCATCATCGGACCTTATTTCTTAGCTTTCTTGTCAGCCGCATGACCTTTGAACGTACGGGTCAGTGCGAATTCGCCGAGCTTGTGGCCCACCATATTTTCAGACACGTAAACCGGCACGTGCTGCTTGCCATTGTGCACAGCGATCGTCAGGCCAATGAAGTCAGGCATGATCGTCGAGCGACGTGACCAGGTCTTGATTGGCTTTTTGTCGCGCGCAGCCTGAGCCACTTCGACTTTTTTCAGCAGGTGGGCGTCGCAAAACGGCCCTTTTTTCAATGAACGTCCCATGTCTTACCCCTTATTTCTTACCGCGACGCGAGACAATCATCGACGTCGTGCGCTTGTTGCGACGCGTCTTCTTGCCTTTGGTCTGCTGACCCCACGGCGACACCGGATGACGACCGGCAGCTGTTCTGCCCTCGCCACCACCGTGTGGGTGATCGATTGGATTCATTGCCACACCGCGAACGGTCGGACGAATACCGCGCCAGCGCACAGCACCCGCCTTACCAATCTTGCGCAGATTGTGCTCTCCGTTGCCGACCTCACCGATGGTTGCGCGGCACTCCACATGGATACGCCGCACCTCACCCGAGCGTAACCGCACCTGAGCGTAGATACCCTCACGCGCCATCAGCACAACGCCAGCACCCGCGGTACGCGCAATTTGCGCGCCCTTACCGGGCAGCATTTCGACGCAATGCATGGTGGTACCCACCGGGATATTCCGAATCGGCAGACAGTTACCTGACTTGATCGGCGCTTCCGAGCCATTCATCAGCTGATCACCGACGGCCATACCTTTGCTTGCGACAATGTACTTGCGCTCGCCATCGGCGTAGCACAGCAGTGCAATGTGGGCACTGCGGTTCGGATCGTACTCAAGACGCTCCACCTTGGCAGGTATGCCGTCCTTGTTACGACGAAAATCCACGATACGGTAGTGATGCTTGTGACCGCCACCAATATGACGGGTGGTGATATGGCCGTTGTTGTTACGACCAGCAGACTTGCTCTTTTTCTCGACAAGACCCGGGAATGGGCGGCCTTTATGGAGGTCAGGGTTGACCACCTTGACCATACCACGACGCCCAGGCGATGTCGGTTTTAACTTAACGAGTGCCATTATTTAGCCTCCTCGGTGAAGTTGATTTCCTGACCAGGCTTGAGACACACAAACGCGCGACGCGTGTTGTTGCGACGACCAGTGAAACGGCCTGAGCGCTTGATCTTTCCTGCGCGGTTAGCCACTTGCACAGACTCGACCTGAACCTTGAAAAGAAGCTCAACTGCAGCCTTGATCTCGAGCTTGGTGGCGTCTTGCGTTACCAGGAAAACGACTTGCTCATTCTTTTCTGCGACAAATGTAGCCTTCTCCGAGATGACAGGAGCCAGCAATACTTTCATCAGGCGCTCTTCAGTGTGTTTGATGACTGCACTCATGCCAGCATCTCCTCAATCTTTGCCAGCGCGGGCTTGGTGATCAAGACCTTCTTGAAGAACACCAGCGACATGGGGTCAGCCTGACGTGGCTCAACCACAAGCACGTTCGGCAAGTTGCGGGCAGCGAGCATCAGGTTCTCATCCAGACTATCGGTGATGACCAGCACCGAATCCAAACCCATATCTTTCAGCTTCTGCGCAAGCAGTTTGGTTTTTGGCGCCTCAACCGACAAACCCTCGATCACAGACAAGCGACCTTCACGGGCGAGCTGCGACAGAATCGAGCAAACGCCGGCACGGTACATTTTCTTGTTGACCTTGTGAGAAAAATTCTCGTCAGGACTATTCGGGAAAGTACGACCACCTCCGCGCCAGATCGGCGAAGACGACATACCCGCACGAGCACGACCAGTGCCTTTCTGGCGCCATGGCTTCTTCGTGGTGTGACTGACTTCTTCGCGGTCCTTCTGTTTACGGTTACCGCTGCGTGCATTTGCCTGATAGGCAACGACAAGTTGATGAATCAGCGCCTCATTGTAGTCGCGGCCGAAAATGGTATCCGGCGCTGCGACATTCGATGACGACTGACCCTGGGCATTCAGGAGCTTGAGTTCCATGGATTAAGCCCCCTTCTTTGCTTTGGCTTTGATCGCCGGAAAGACCACTACCTGGCCATTTCTTGCACCCGGAACCGCACCCTTAACCAAAATCAGCTGGCGCTCAGCATCAACACGGGCGATCACGAGATTCTGAACGGTACGCGTGACGTCACCCATATGACCCGTCATGCGCTTACCCGGGAAAACACGACCTGGATCCTGCGCCATACCGATCGAGCCCGGCACATTGTGCGAACGAGAGTTACCGTGGGTCTGACGGCCAGAACGGAAGTTGTGCCGCTTGATGGTACCGGCATAGCCTTTACCGATGGATACACCCTGGATATCGACCTTTTGGCCGACTTCAAACAGGCTGACAGCCACGGTATCACCAGGCTTGAATTCAGCAGCCTTGGCAGCATCCACACGGAATTCTTTGAGAACAGTACCAGCCTCAGCACCAGCTTTAGCCAGATGCCCGGCGGCCGGCTTGCTTACGCGCGAGGCACGACGCTTGCCGAAAGTGACCTGGACGGCAGTGTAACCGTCGATTTCAGGCGTTTTGATTTGCGTCACTCGGTTGTCAGACACATCCAGAACAGTCACAGGGATCGAATCCCCGTCATCCGTAAAGATGCGCATCATGCCAACCTTGCGACCTAAAAGGCCCAGGCTCATTGTTTTCTCCATTCCCGCCTACGATTGGGCAGGGCTGATGTTTATAAAACTGAAACGAAAAAACACATAAAATATGTGCTTTTACCGAAGCCGGCGATTATAGCGCGAGAATCAGGCCGCCACAAGTACCTGCAGCCATCCGACTCGCACAAATCACCAAAATTACTGCAGCTTGATTTCTACGTCGACGCCAGCCGGCAGGTCGAGTTTCATCAGCGCATCGACGGTCTTATCAGTCGGATCGACGATATCCATCAGGCGCTGATGCGTACGAATTTCGAACTGATCACGTGAAGTCTTGTTCACGTGAGGGGAGCGCAGCACATCCCAACGCTGGATTCGGGTGGGCAGAGGCACAGGGCCCTTGACAACCGCACCGGTACGCTTGGCCGTGTCAACGATCTCGAGCGCTGACTGGTCGATCAGGCGATAGTCAAACGCCTTGAGGCGAATACGGATTTTTTGCTTTTCCATGATGCTTCCTTAAAAGAGCGTACCGCGAACGAACACTCGCTCGCGGCGTATCTGACACAAGGCCTGTGTGGCCCCGCGTCTGTTTAGTCCATAATTTTGGCAACAACACCCGCGCCAACGGTACGGCCGCCTTCGCG
>CAZXDB010000003.1:0-51196 GCA_964639465.1 uncultured Bifidobacterium sp.
GTGCAGGCTCGGGTGCAGGTGCAGGCTCGGGTGCAGGTGCAGGCTCGGGTGCAGGCTCGGGTGCAGGTGCGGGTGCAGGCTCGGGTGCAGGTGCAGGTGCGGGTGCGGGTGCGGGTTTGAGCATGTCATCGCAACCCTCAACCACCGCATCTGCAGGAGTCCATGTGCCGGTGTGCCAGCACAGACCGAAGCCGCTTCTGACTGGATCATTGCCCGAGTCAACGAGGTAGCCCTTGGGCGCCACTTTGCCGGCAAAAGCGAAGCTGCTGGAGAGAAGAAGCGAGAGCAAAAGCAGGGTGCTGCGGTTCAGGTGTGTCATCATTTTTTCCCGGGAAAAGACGCTTGGGCTCAGGCCACAGCCGAAGAGGTCGCCATGACGAACTAAGCTTTTGTTGATATCAATAACGACAAGATTTTAACGTGTTCAGCAGATGTGGGGAAGAAAGACCTAGTGGCTTGGTACGCTATTTCATCAAAATTCAGGATTTCAACGCAAGAAAGTTTCTCTCAACAAAATATGAATGAGAGAAACTTTTAGAAACAGTCTGATATGTCGCATCGAAAGCAAGGGCCGGCGGGCACATTGCTGGTGGTATGGCGGGATTTGCTTGTGCTCAGTCCCGGGTTTTTTCGCCTACGACTTCCACTTCGACACGTCGGTTTTTGGCGCGACCATCGCGCGTGGTGTTGCTAGCGACGGGCTGTTTTTCGCCCTGGGCATCAATGTGGATCCGATCCGCTGGCAAGCCGCGGCTTTCGAGGAAGGTTTTTACCGCCTCGGCTCTGCGCCGTGAAAGGTTCTCGTTGTATTTTTCCGTGCCAATCGAGTCCGTATGCCCAGTAGCGACGACGACTTCCAACGCCATTTGGGTGAGGCGGGATGCGATCTCGTTTAGCTTGCGCTGTCCTTCGGGCTTGAGGCTTGCCTTGTCAAAATCAAAATAGGTGTCGGTATCGAGCGTGATCTTTTCGGGTGGTGGACGTTTGGCAGCGGCTGGTACCGGTTCAGATGGCGGCAAAACCAGAGGGGGTGATTCAACCACGGGTGGAGGTGCTGGCGGGGCGGGTGGCGGAACCTCGACTCTAGGTTCGGGTAGCGGTATGGGCACCGCTTTGGCGAGAACGCCATCGCAGCCGACCACCACAGCCTGTGCGGGTGTCCAGTAGCCACTGTGCCAGCAGGCGCCGGTGCCGCTGAGGATAACGCGGCCATTCGAATCTTGTATGTAGCCTGGTACGGCAGTGGGTGGCTCGGCGCCCATGACCGGCCAAGCCGTACCCATCAGAATGGCCATTATCAGATTCGATCGTACGCGCATCCCTGTATTCCTTTCGTCATCGCCATTTGGCGCGATTTGTCAAATGCTATCTGTGCCTGAGTGAACCTCGGTCCCAAGCCTCAGCACAGTCTGGCATCGAAGCGCGAACGAGCTTTTAGAAAAATCAAAAAAACAACTGTGTCACCTCATGCGAAAGCGCTTTCCGTTCTGGGAAAAGGGCCTGAACGAAGTCTCTGAGGCGGGGCCGGCATGGTAAAATTTCGTGTTTACAAGTTTGGGCCGGTTGCCGCCGATTGCATCCGGATCCACCGCACGATATCGATTCAAATTTTCAGTCTGCCAATGGACCAATTCGCAAAAGAAACCATCCCGATTTCCCTCGAAGAAGAAATGCGCAAGAGTTACCTCGATTACGCGATGAGCGTGATCGTCGGCCGTGCGCTGCCGGATGTTCGTGATGGTCTTAAACCCGTACACCGACGCGTCTTGTTCGCCATGCACGAGACGAGCAATGTGTGGAACCGGCCGTACGTGAAATGTGCGCGTGTAGTGGGCGAAGTCATGGGTAAATACCACCCGCATGGCGATCAGGCGATCTATGACACTCTCGTGCGAATGGCGCAGGATTTTTCTTTGCGCTACACGCTGGTCGATGGTCAGGGTAATTTTGGTTCGATTGACGGCGACAACGCGGCGGCCATGCGTTACACCGAGTGCCGTCTCGACAAAATTGCCAGTGAGTTGCTGGCCGATATCGACAAGGAAACGGTCGATTTTGTCCCTAACTACGACGGCAAGGAAAAAGAGCCGTCGGTTCTGCCAACGCGCATACCCAACCTGCTGATTAACGGCTCATCGGGTATTGCAGTGGGTATGGCGACCAATATTCCCCCGCACAACATCACTGAAGTCATCAACGGTGCGCTGCATGTGCTAAGTACGCCGACTTGTACGATCGATGAGCTGATCGAGATCATCCCTGCACCCGACTTCCCGACGGCGGGCATCATTTATGGCGTCTCTGGTGTGCGCGATGGCTATCGCACAGGTCGCGGTCGTGTGGTCATGCGTGCGCGTACGCATTTCGAAGAAATTCGTGACGGTAGGTTTGCCATCATCGTTGATGAGCTGCCGTATCAAGTCAATAAAAAATCTCTGCTGGAGCGTATCGCCGAGATCGTTCGCGACAAGAAGCTTGAGGGGATTTCTGATATCCGTGACGAGTCTGACAAGTCCGGCATGCGTGTCGTAATCGAACTCAAGCGCGGCGAGTTGCCTGAGGTCGTGCTGAATAATCTGTACAAGCAGACCCAGCTGCAGGACACGTTTGGCATGAACATGGTGGCGCTGGTCGATGGCCAGCCGAAGCTGCTCAACCTTAAGCAGATGCTGGAGTGCTTCCTGTCGCATCGCCGGGAAGTGGTCACGCGCCGTACAGTATTCGAATTACGCAAGGCACGCGAGCGAGGCCATGTGCTCGAAGGCCTTGCCGTTGCGCTGGCTAATATCGATGACTTCATCGCCATTATCAAAGCCGCGCCGACACCGCCGGTGGCGAAGTCTGAATTGATGGCGCGCTCCTGGGATTCGTCGCTGGTACGCGAGATGCTGGCCCGTACCGGTGATGAAAATGTTGGCGGTATCAATGCCTTTCGTCCTGAAAACCTGCCGCGTCATTACGGACTGCAGTCTGACGGACTCTACAAGCTCTCGGATGATCAGGCGCAGGAAATTCTGCAAATGCGTCTGCAGCGTCTGACGGGTCTTGAGCAGGACAAGATTGTTAATGAATACAAGGAGGTGATGTCGCAGATCGCTGATCTGCTGGATATTCTTGCTCGTCCGGATCGCGTAACCACCATCATCAGCGATGAGTTGATTGCCGCGCGCAATGAATACGGCGAGGGTAATAAGGATGTGCGCCGCTCGCAGATCGAAATCAATGCCACCGATCTCGGCACCGAAGATCTGATCGCACCACAGGATATGGTGGTAACGCTTTCGCACACCGGTTACATGAAATCCCAGCCTCTGTCCGAGTATCGCGCGCAAAAGCGTGGTGGTCGTGGCAAGCAAGCGGCACCGACCAAAGAAGACGACTGGATCGAACAGTTGTTTATTGCGAATACGCACAACTACATGTTGTGCTTCTCCAACCGCGGACGGATGTACTGGCTCAAGGTCTGGGAAGTGCCGCAAGGTTCGCGCACCTCGCGCGGCAAACCTATCGTCAATATGTTCCCGCTGCAGGAAGGGGAAAAAATTACCGTCGTGCTGCCGCTGTCCGGCGAGAACAGTACGTTCCCAGAAGATCGTTACGTGTTCATGGCGACCTCGCTGGGTACCGTCAAGAAGACCCCCCTGTCTGACTTCAGCAATCCACGCAAGGCCGGCATCATCGCCGTTGATCTTGATGATGGCGACTTCCTGATTGGCGCTGCGCTCACCGATGGAAAAAATGATGTGATGCTGTTCTCGGATGCCGGTAAGGCGGTGCGTTTTGATGAAAATGATGTGCGTCCGATGGGTCGTACCGCGCGCGGTGTGCGGGGTATGAATCTGGAAGAAACTCAGCTCGTCATTGCACTGCTGGTCGCGCAAAACGAACAACAGTCAGTGCTGACAGCGACAGAGAATGGTTTTGGCAAACGCACGCCAATCACCGAGTACACCCGCCATGGCCGTGGCACCAAGGGCATGATCGCGATCCAGACCAGTGATCGTAACGGCAAGGTCGTGGCTGCGACGCTGGTAGAGCCTATGGACGAGATCATGATGATCACAACCGGTGGCGTGATGATCCGCACGCGAGTATCCGAAATTCGTGAAATGGGCCGCGCAACCCAAGGCGTGACGCTGATTGCGGTTGAAGATGGCGCGAAACTCTCGGGCTTGCAGCGCATCCTTGAGGCCGACAATGAGGATGAAAACGGGGCGGATGAGGGTGACGCGAGCTGACGCAGCATCCTCCTCGTCCGTTGGATTTTCACGCGTAGTACCCTATAAAAAGACAGGCAAGCTGCCATGAGTGACGACAAACTCAAACCGTTGCGTGATCAGATCGACGCCATTGATGCGCAACTGCTCGCCTTGCTCAATGAGCGTGCGCGCGTTGCCCAGCAGGTCGGTCACGTGAAGGCGGAAACCAATGCGCCGGTGTTTCGTCCCGAGCGTGAAGCGCAGGTGCTTTCACGCATAGCCGATACGAATCCCGGCCCTTTGTTATCTTCCGATTTACAGTCTATTTTTCGTGAAGTGATGTCGGCCTGCCGCGCGCTGGAGAACCGTGTCACGGTGGCCTTTCTCGGGCCGGTTGGCACTTACAGCGAGCAGGCGGTTTGGCGGCAGTTTGGTCAGGCCGTGGATGCTTTGCCTTGTGTATCGATTGATGAAGTGTTCCGCTCAGTCGAAGCGGGGACGGCGGGTTTTGGCGTAGTACCCGTCGAAAATTCTACCGAAGGCACTGTCAATCGTACGCTGGATTTGCTGCTGCAAACCACCCTGTCCATCAGTGGCGAAGTTGCACTTCCCGTGCACCACAGCCTGATGACCCGCAGCGGAAGCATGGACAAAGTCATGCGCATCTGCGCGCACTCTCAGGCGCTCGCACAGTGCCAGTCCTGGCTGAACCAACACTATCCGAACATTGAGCGCCATGCGGTTGCTTCCAATGGCGAGGCCGCGCGCATCGCGAGTGAAGACGGCAGCGTCGCAGCGGTCGCCAGTGAAATGGCCGCTACGCGTTATGGCCTTTCCATCGTGCACGCGCACATCCAGGATGATCCGCATAATCGCACCCGGTTTTTTGTTGTCGGTCGTCTGACGCCCTCCGCATCGGGTAAAGATCAGACCTCGCTGGTCTTGTCGGTGCCCAACAAGCCGGGTGCCGTCTATGAATTGCTCGCGCCGCTGGCCAAACATGGCGTGTCGATGACGCGTTTCGAATCTCGTCCTGCGCGCACTGGCCGCTGGGATTATTATTTTTACGTTGATATTGAAGGTCATGCAAATGACACCAAAGTCGCGCAAGCGCTCGCCGAGCTTCAGGCGCAGGCGGCTTTCTTCAAAGTGCTGGGCTCTTATCCGCACACTTCCTGACCCCTGTTTTTTTGATTGGCCATTCCCATGAATTTTGGTCCTGATTACGTCCGCGCCATCGCGCCTTACCAGGGCGGCAAGCCGATCTCCGAAGTCGCCCGTGAGTTTGGTCTTGATGAGTCCCGCATCGTCAAGCTCGCTTCGAATGAAAACCCGCTCGGTATTCCGGAATCAGCGAAGCAGGCGATGAGCGCTGCGATGGCCGATCTGGCGCGCTATCCGGATTCGAATGGTTTTGATCTGAAGGCTGCGATCGGCGAAAAATTTGGTGTGCCAGCGGACTGGATTACGCTGGGTAATGGCAGCAATGACATTCTGGAACTCGCCGCACGTTCGCTGGTGTCGGCAGGTCAAAGTGTGGTGTATTCGCAGTATTCATTCGCCGTTTACCCGTTGGCCACGCAGGCCGTCGGTGCACGTGCGATTGTGGTGTCGGCCAAAGATTTCGGACACGACTTGCCTGCCATGCGCGCTGCAATCGCCGACGATACGAGGCTGATTTTTGTCGCCAATCCGAACAACCCGACCGGCACGTTCATCGATGGCGAGCAGATCGCTGCGTTCATACGCTCGGTGCCGTCCCATGTGGTCATCGTGCTGGATGAGGCCTATACCGAATACCTGTCACCCACACGGCGCTACGATGCCTTTAGCTGGGTGGGGCAGCATGCGAATCTGATTATCTCGCGCAGTTTTTCCAAAGCCTACGGGCTTGCCGGTTTGCGTATGGGTTTCGGGATTGCGCAACCGGGACTCACCGATCTGATGAATCGTTTGCGTCAACCCTTCAATGTCAATTCGCTTGCGCAGGCAGCAGCGATTGCTGCGCTCAAGGATGAAGCCTTTCTGAAAAAGAGCGCGGAGATCAATGCGCAGGGTTATCAGCAGCTGACCGCTGCCTTTGATCAGATGGGTATTCACTACGTCCCTTCGGTCGGCAACTTCGTGTTGTTCCGTGCGGGTGACGATGACCATGCCGGTGCGAAGGTCAATCTGGCGCTGCTGAAGCAGGGTGTGATCGTACGGCCGGTCGCCAATTATGGCTTGCCGCAGTGGCTGCGTGTGTCGATTGGACTGCCTGAGGAAAATGCGGCTTTCATCACCGCCCTGAAATCTGTGCTGGCCTGAGCATGCAAGCCTTCCGAAAAATCACGATCTTTGGTGTCGGTCTGATCGGCGGCTCGTTTGCACTGGCGCTGAAAAAATCGGGTGCTGTCGGCGAGGTGGTCGGTGTGGGCCGGCGGCGTGAAACGCTGGTGCGCGCGGCATCGCTGGGTATCATCGACAGTCATACTGACGATGTGGCGCAGGCCGTCGCCGGCGCTGATCTGGTGTTGATTGCCGCACCGGTCGCGCAAACGACAGCGCTGCTGCAAGCAATCGCGTCCCATTTGCAGCCAGAGACGGTGGTCACCGATGCTGGCAGCACAAAAACCGATGTCGTACTGGCGGCGCGTGCGGCACTGGGCAGCAAGATTCACCAGTTTGTTCCCGGACATCCGATTGCAGGGCGTGAACAAAACGGCCCCGAGGCAGCGCTGTCTGATTTGTACGTCGGTAAAAAAGTGATACTCACCGGCTTGCCCGAGAATCCGTCAACCGCCATTGATCGTGTAACGGACGCTTGGCAGCAATGCGGCGCGCTGGTGCATCACCTGTCGGCCGAGGCCCATGATGCGGTATTTGCCGCGGTTAGTCATTTGCCGCATGTGCTCGCTTACGCACTGGTCGACGATATTGCCGCTCGTCCGGATGCAGACCGCTTATTTCAATATGCCGCCAGCGGATTTCGTGACTTCACGCGAATTGCCGGATCGTCACCGGAAATGTGGCGCGATATTGCGCTGGCCAATCGTACGGCCTTGCTCAGTGAGCTGGATGCCTATATGGCCAAACTGAGCCAGATTCGCGCCTTGCTGGATCAGGGCGACGGTTCGTCACTTGAAAAAATATTCGGCGGCGCTCAGGCGGCGCGACAGGCATGGATTACTGCAATCGAGGCAGCAGAGCAGGCACGATCATTTGAGCAGGGCGGAGACTGATGTCATGAAAACCTATCCCCATGATCTTGCGCTGACGCCCGGATCCGCCGCACGCGGCGTGATCCAACTGCCGGGTTCGAAAAGTATTTCCAACCGCATGTTGCTGCTGGCGGCACTGGCCAGTGGCACCACCGAGATCCGTGATCTTCTGTCCTCCGACGATACGCAAGTGATGCTGGCTGCGTTGCAAAAACTCGGCGTGTCATGGCAGCAGCAGGGCCGTAGCCAGACCTATATCGTGACAGGTGCTGCAGGCAAAGTTCCGTCGCAATCTGCCGACCTTTTCATGGGGAACGCGGGCACGGCAATTCGTCCGCTGACCGCAGCGCTGGCGGCCATGGGTGGTGATTACACGGTGCATGGCGTACCTCGCATGCATGAGCGGCCCATCGGCGATCTGGTGGATGCGCTCAATGCTGCCGGCGCGCGCATCGACTACACCGGCCAACCGGGTTTCCCGCCGCTGCATATCCACACCGGCAATTTGAACCCCCAAGTCATGCAGGTGCGGGGCAATGTCTCGAGCCAGTTCCTGACCGCTTTGCTGATGGCTTCACCGCTGATGGCGCGCGATCATGCGCTGCGCATTGAAGTCGTCGGTGAGCTGATCTCCAAGCCCTACATCGAGATTACGCTGAATTTGATGCAGCGCTTCGGCGTGGCGGTCCGCCGCGATGACTGGGCCGCGTTTCACATCGCACCCGGTCAGCAATATCGGAGCCCGGGCGTGCTGCACGTAGAGGGCGATGCATCATCCGCCTCGTACTTTCTGGCAGCCGGCGCGATTGCTGGCGGGCCGGTCCGGGTCGAGGGCGTAGGCAAGTCCAGCATTCAGGGTGATGTGCGTTTCGTCGAAGCGCTTGAGCAAATGGGCGCGCAAATCACGATGGGCGAGAACTGGATCGAAGCGCGTTCGGGCGGTGTGCTCAAAGCCATTGATGCCGACTTCAATCACATTCCCGATGCGGCCATGACCATTGCGGTCGCGGCTTTATACGCCGACGGCCCGAGCATCTTGCGCAATATCGGCAGCTGGCGCGTGAAGGAGACCGACCGGCTCAGCGCGATGGCCACCGAGCTGCGCAAGCTGGGCGCAGTCGTCGAAGAGGGTAGCGATTATCTGCGGGTGACACCGCCTGTGGTGCTCCAGCCTGCGACCATCGATACCTATGATGATCACCGGATGGCTATGTGTTTTTCGCTGGCCTCTCTTGATGGCGCTGCGCGCAAGGGTACCGCGGTATGCATCAACGATCCTGCTTGCGTGGCCAAGACCTTCCCCGATTACTTCGATGCCTTTGCCGGCATCGTTCATCACGACTGAACTTCATGAACAGCGTTCCCGTCATTACCATCGATGGTCCTACGGCCTCCGGCAAGGGCACGGTGGCCAGCCGGATTGCCCAGACCCTTGGCTTCGCGTTTCTGGATTCGGGCGCGCTGTACCGGCTAACGGCGCTGGCTGCTCTTGAGTCCGGCATGGATTTGGGTGACGAGCCCGGGCTGGCGCGTATTGCCGCAGGGCTGGACGTGCGATTCGAAGGTGAGCGCATACTTCTGGCAGGACGCGAGGTTTCTGACGCGATTCGTGCGGAAGCGGTAGGCGTGGCGGCCTCCCGGATTGCGACACTGGCCGGGGTACGCCGTGCGTTGGTGGACCTGCAGCATGGGTTTCGCCAGATGCCCGGCCTGGTGGCCGATGGCAGGGACATGGGCACGGTGATTTTTCCAGAGGCCGGGCTTAAGGTTTTTCTGACCGCGAGTGTCGAAGCGCGTGCGAACAGGCGCTATAAGCAATTGATTGGCAAAGGTTTTCCTGCTAATATGCGAGCCCTTTTGCAGGATTTGCGAGAACGCGATGCGCGCGATACCGAGCGTGCCGTGGCTCCCCTGAAACCCGCCGAAGGCGCCCATTTGCTCGATACGTCCGAAATCACGATTGAACAGGCGGTCGAACAGGTGCTTGCCTGGTACCGGGCAATGTCGAAGTAAGTCAGTACCAAGTAAGTCAGCACCAATTAAGGCAGTAAATGTTGTAACCGGTGCCTCGTGATGCGCAACGCGTCGCAAGGTGTTGAAAAACCTAACCCAGCCCCGGCAATTCCGCTTTGGTTGGCTAACCTTCCTAACTTATGTCTATTGCTACTAATTCCCCCGCATCATCCGGCATGGAAAGCTTTGCTGCACTCTTTGCTGAATCGCTGCAGCGCCAGGATATGCGCTCCGGAGAGGTCATCTCGGCTGAAGTCGTTCGCCTTGACCACAATTTTGTGATTGTTAACGCCGGACTGAAGTCCGAAGCGTTCATTCCTATCGAAGAATTCAAAAACGACAACGGCGAGCTCGAAGTCACCGTCGGTGACTTCATCTCTGTTGCCATCGAGTCGCTGGAAAATGGTTTCGGCGACACGATCCTCTCGCGTGACAAGGCCAAGCGCCTGGCAAGCTGGCTCTCGCTCGAAAAAGCGATGGAGTCGGGCGAGCTGGTCACCGGTACGGTCAGCGGCAAGGTCAAAGGCGGTCTGACCGTTCTGACCAACGGCATCCGCGCCTTCCTGCCGGGTTCGTTGGTCGATACCCGTCCGGTCAAGGACACCACGCCGTACGAAGGCAAGACCCTCGAATTCAAGGTCATCAAGCTCGACCGCAAGCGCAACAACGTGGTGCTGTCGCGCCGCGCTGTCGTCGAAGCATCAATGGGCGAAGAACGTGCCAAGCTGATGGAAACCCTGAAAGAGGGCACCATTGTTACCGGTATCGTCAAGAACATCACCGACTACGGCGCATTCGTCGACCTCGGTGGCATCGACGGTCTGCTGCACATCACCGACCTCGCATGGCGTCGTGTGCGTCACCCGTCCGAGGTCCTGCAAGTGGGTCAGGAAATCACGGCCAAGGTTCTCAAGTACGATCAGGAAAAGAACCGCGTCTCGCTGGGCGTCAAGCAGCTGGGCGACGACCCGTGGACTGGCCTGTCACGTCGTTATCCGCAAAGCACCCGTCTGTTCGGCAAGGTGACCAACCTGACCGACTACGGCGCGTTTGTTGAAGTCGAGCAGGGTATCGAAGGCCTGGTGCACGTCTCAGAAATGGACTGGACCAACAAGAACGTCGCACCTTCCAAGGTCGTGCAGCTGGGCGATGAGGTCGAAGTCATGGTTCTGGAAATTGACGAAGAGCGTCGCCGTATCAGCCTGGGCATGAAACAGTGCAAAGCCAACCCATGGGATGATTTCGCGATTACCCACAAGAAGGGTGACAAAGTTTCC
The DNA here is from genome assembly GCA_964639465.1 of uncultured Bifidobacterium sp. Lineage (GTDB taxonomy): Bacteria > Pseudomonadota > Gammaproteobacteria > Burkholderiales > Burkholderiaceae_D > Pernthalerella. The sequence goes on from CAZXDB010000003.1 coordinate 10,690, forward strand.
GGCGCGATCAAATCGATCACCGACTTTGGTGTCTTTATCGGCCTTGCAGGCAACATCGACGGTCTGGTGCATTTGTCCGATCTGTCGTGGACTGAAACCGGTGAAGAGGCCGTGCGCAGGTTCAAGAAGGGCGACGAGCTCGAAGCCATCGTTCTGGCCATTGATGTCGAGCGTGAGCGTGTTTCGCTGGGTGTCAAGCAGCTCGAAGGTGATCCGTTCAACAACTATTGCGCAATGAATGACAAGGGCGCATTGGTTCATGGCGTGGTCAAGTCGGTCGAAGCCAAGGGCGCTGTGATCCAGCTGTCCGAAGAGGTCGAAGGCTATCTGCGTGCGTCCGAAATTTCGCGTGATCGCGTTGAAGATGCAACGACTCAGCTGAAAGAAGGCGACAAGGTTGAAACGATGATCATTAACCTCGATCGCAAGGCGCGCAGCATTCAGCTTTCGATCAAGGCCAAAGACAATGCCGATACTCAGGACGCGATGCAAAAAATGTCCAATGATTCGGCAGCGGCTTCCGGCACTACCAGCCTGGGCGCGCTGCTCAAGGCCAAGCTTGATAACAAGAGCTGATCCGGAAGTCTTTGATGACCAAATCGGAGCTGATTGCACGTCTGGCTGAGCGATATCCGCAACTGGTAGCAAAAGATGCGGATTTCGCGGTCAAGACCTTGCTGGATGCGATGGGCGATGCGCTGACCACTGGTCAGCGCATCGAGATTCGTGGATTTGGCAGCTTTTCGCTCAACAGCAGGCCCCCCCGTATTGGGCGTAATCCTAAATCGGGTGATACGGTGATGGTTCCCGAAAAGCGGGTGCCCCACTTTAAGCCGGGCAAGGAGTTGCGGGAACGGGTAGATGCGATGGTGGGGCAACCCATCATTGACAATTAAAGACGGTCTTTTCAGGCGGCGGGTGGCGTAAGGCTTCTTAGCTGACCTTTGCTGACAGGCGCATTGGTTCTGTTATTTTTCGAATGGCATCCAGCGGGGTGCCATTTTTTTTGGCGTAAAATGTCTCTACGTATTTTTCCGCTGATCTGCCTGCGCTCATGAAGATAATATTCAGGCTGTTTGCCATAGGCTTGTTTCTGGTGTTCTTTGGCTTCGCGCTGAAAAATACCGATGAAGTCGTCCTGCACCTTTTCTGGAGTGCGACCGCGAAAGCGCCACTCATTTTGCTGTTGTTGGCATTTTTTATTGCGGGTGCCGTGCTGGGGGTGCTGGCCATGACGACCACGGTACTTCATTACCGTCAGGCGCTGATGCGGCAGAAGAAAGAGGCCGAACAACAGCAGCAGGCGGCCAGTCAGCTCGCTCGCGTCCGTGCCCAGCCGCCGTCGCCTGATACCGTTATGGAGCAAGTCGGACTTTGATGTCTTCACTTATTTCTTCCGGATACCGCCATGGAGTTTGAAGCCTGGTGGCTATTGGTCATTCCTTTCTGTTTCGGGTTGGGCTGGATCGCTGCCCGCGTTGACATTCGTCACGTCATTGCCGAATCACGTAGTCTGCCGCGCAGCTATTACAAAGCACTCAATGCCTTGCTCGACGAGCAGCCGGACAAGGCGATCGATATTTTTGTCGAGATCGCACGACTGGATCCGGAAACGGCCGAACTGCATTTTGCGATGGGTAATCTTTTTCGTCGGCGCGGCGATATCGAGCGGGCGGTAAGGGTTCACCAGAACTTGCTGGCACGACCGGACTTGTCCCCTGAGCTGGCTAGTCAGGCGCGCTATGAACTGGGCCAGGATTATCTGAAGGCGGGACTGCTGGACCGGGCCGAGGAGACGTTTGATCAACTCGCGCAATCGCAGTACGGTACACAGGCGCGCCGAGCGCTGCTGGAAATTTACCAGCGCGAAAAAGAATGGAAGCGCGCCATGCAGGCGGCATTAGCCTTGCAAGAGTCTGCGGCCGGTGCCTATCAGAAAGAAATCGCACAGTTTCACTGCGAGCTGGCGCAGGATGAACTCGTGCATGCCAATCCCGATATTGCAATGGGCACGCTGGACAAGGCCCTGACTTACGATCGCAATAACGTGCGGGCCATGATTCTGATCGGTGATTGCCTGCTTGCCAAAAAAGATATCGAAGGTGCCCTCCTCGCATGGCGTCGGGTTGAGCAGCAAAGCGTGCCGCACGTCGCACTGGTCGCGCAGCGTCTGATGGATGGTTACCGCGCAGTCAATCGTGCGCGTGAAGGTCTGAACCTGCTCAAGGGCTATCTGGCTGAAGCCCCCTCGATTGATTTGCTGGAGGTGACCTTCAAAGCAGTACTCGAGCTAGACGGCCCGGATAGTGCGAATCAGCTGGTAGGTGATGAGCTGCGCCGGACCCCGACGCTTCTGGGACTGGACAAACTCATCGAAGCACGCCTGATGGTCGCGCCGCCGGAGGGGCGCGCAGAGCTATCGCTCATCAAGAGCCTGGTCGCCGGGTATGCGCAGAAACTGGCGCGCTACCAATGCAATCATTGTGGCTTCAAGGCCAAACAGTTTTACTGGCAGTGTCCGGGCTGTAGTCATTGGGAAAGCTACGCGCCGCGCCGCACAGAAGAGATGTCCATTATCAATCAGGGCTAGATTTCGCAACCCCGCATGCAGGGTTGCGATGAGTACGGATGATGATTTACTCACACGCCGACCGCTGATCAGACCATCCATCGCCAGCGCCCTGAACACGGGGTGTAGCGTCCTGCACGAGATCCCCGTCACACTCTCGCTAGCGCCGGCACCGCTCCGTGACGCTCATCTTGATTGAGCCTCTGCATACTTTAAGTGGGCCGGCAAACGAACACATCGTTCCAGCACGAAGCCGATGATCGGCGCGATGCGCGAAATTCTGGTTATGCATATTAATCATGATTTTTTGAATCAAATTTCAGCTTATTTTCGCGTTTAATGTGCGTGCGGCAGGTGCAGAGCAAGTGTCGCAATTGTCCAATCCACTGAAACGGAGAAACTGAATGTTCAATAAATTTTTGTCGCTGATTGCAGGTATTTTTTTTGTGGCGACATCGGCTTGGGCGGCTGTTGAAATTAACACCGCTGATCAGGCTGCACTGGACGGTATTGCAGGTATCGGTCCGGTCACTTCCAAAGCAATACTGGAAGAGCGCAAAAAGAATGGCAACTTTCGGGACTGGGCGGATCTCGAGCAGCGGGTTCGCGGGATCGGTGAGAAAAATTCGGTCAAGTTATCAGCCGCCGGGCTGATCGTGAACGGCCAGCCGCGGAACCCGGCACCGGTGTCCGCGAAGCCGGCAAGCTCCGTCAAACCTCAGGCCGAGCCGGTCAAGGCGACGGAGGGCAAAAACTGAGTGGTTTCACCTCTCGGTCAGTTCGGGGAGGTAGCAAGACGCAGGCCGACTCCCCGGCGACGCTGCTCGTGTTCAGCGATTAAAATGGCAGCTTGTTTACCTTTAGAAGAGCTGACTCCGCTATGCGTTACCTGGCAATCGAAGACCTGATCGGCAACACGCCGCTGGTGCAACTGAAGCGCATCCCGGGAGAGGATGCGCGGCAACGCAATAACATCATCCTTGGCAAGATGGAGGGTAATAACCCGGCAGGCTCCGTGAAGGACCGGCCGGCCATGTCCATGATCCGGCATGCGGAGGAGCGCGGCGATATCAAACCGGGCGACACGCTGATCGAGGCCACCAGCGGCAATACCGGTATTGCCCTTGCTATGGCAGCGGCGATGCGTGGCTTCAAGATGATCTTGCTAATGCCGGAAAATCTCAGCCTTGAGCGCCGACAAAGTATGGCGGCCTATGGTGCCGAAATTATTCTCACGCCGAAAACTGGCGGCATGGAATATGCGCGGGATCTGGCGGAGCAGATGCAAAAAGAGGGCAAGGGCATCATCCTTGATCAATTCGCCAATCCGGATAATCCGCGGGCGCACTACGAAGGTACCGGGCCTGAAGTCTGGCGCGACACTGAAGGTCGGGTCACTCACTTTGTCAGCGCGATGGGCACGACCGGCACCATCATGGGCGTGTCAATGTTTTTGAAAGAAAAAAATCCGGACATCCGCATCATCGGTGCGCAACCGGAAGAGGGTTCGCAGATACCGGGTATTCGCAAATGGCCAGAAGCCTATCTGCCGAAAATCTTTGATCGTAGTCGGGTCGATCAGGTTGAAACCGTCAGTCAGGCCGCTGCGGAGCAGATGGCGCGCCGCATGGCGGTGGAAGAAGGCATTTTTGCCGGCATTTCAGCGGCAGGAGCCTGCGAAGTTGCCTTGCGTATTTCTCAGACCACGGAAAACGCAGTGATCGTTTTTATTGTCTGTGATAGGGGTGATCGTTATTTGTCAACAGGGGTGTTCCCCGCTTAGCGTCACTTTCGCCTCAGTTCCCGGTCATGTCGAATCCCTGCATTCCGTAAGAACCCCCTTGCAGAGCGTCCGCAAGGGGGCGGATGTTACGCGTTATGTTTAGGTTTGAACTGTTTGTCACTGATGCGGAATTTTTCTCTACGATCACCCATCAGTACACGTAGTTCACGAATACTCAGACTGCTGACCTCATGCATACGAATCAGCAGTGATGCGCCAACAGGCAGGCGGCGGTGCCGTATTTTGCTGATGACCGGCGGTGCGACTTCCAGTGCGCGTGACAATGCGGCATCATTTTTCAGATGCAGTTTCTCAATGAGCGAATCAAGCAAATTATTGGGATCGTAAGCTACCTGATCGGCGAGTCGATTGCTTTCTTGATTATCAAACTGTGTCGTCATTTAAGTGTGCATTCCCTAAAACTGGTGGTGAATGAAATGCGCTGGTTGGTTGCATTAAGACAAGCCGCTGTCCCCCAATGTTCCCGTCCAACCATTGCAACCGATGTTTATGATTAGTTTTTTCTAATAAATTAGCGATATTCAATAAGATTCGCCTATACCCCATCCTTTGTTGCGATCTCTAAGGCTGAATTTACGGCTGCCGATAAATTTCTAAATTACAAGTTTATTGTAGTTAATACAAAAATCCCCGGCTTTGAGAATCCGCAAGACAAGAAAGCAATTGAATTGCCCATTCGAAAAACGCATTTCTTTATCCGATGGTCTTTGCGCGAGAAAGTTTCCAGGTGTCGGTGAGTTAGTGATCGCTCACAAAGACCCTAAAAGGCGTCGAACAGCGAGCTGACGGGATTGCAGGAAGCGCTGATCGATGAGTACTTACAGGTCTGATTTCGCAGCACGATGAACGCGCCGGATCAGTGCATCCCAACCATCCTTACCGAGATCACGCAGCGTATCTAGATTTTTTTCAACTAGCTGTGCGGCGTCCGGTAGCGCGATCAGTGCGGCATCGACGCTCGCCTCTCGCAACAGGTGGAGCATGGGAAAAGGAGACCGATTCGTGTTGTGGGTAATATCATTCGCATCTGTTCCGGCGAAACGGTAATTGGGATGAAAGCTCGCAATCTGCACCACTGCCTCCAGCCCGCTTTCTTCAAGAAATTCTTCGGTCCATCCAATGAATTCGTTATAGTCCTCGAAATTCAGCAAGGCTTGCGGGTGAATCAGCAGTACCGTATCAGTTTTTTCCGGATCAGCATGCATCATTCCCTCAATCGCTGCGATCAGATCATCCATCAGGCCCTTTTCTTCCGTTGCATGGCTGACCTCATAAGCAACTTGTTGCTGACGGTACACTGGTTCGGCAAACGGACACAAGTTCAGGCCGATGACGACGTGCTCCAGCCAGGCGCGTGTCAGTGCAATGACTTCATGGTCAGGCGGTGTGTGCCGGGGGAGAGGCGTCGTCACAGGTGCTGGCGTTGTTGTCTGACCGCTTTGCCTAGTTCGATCACGGTCATGGCATAGAAAAAGCTGCGATTGTATTGGGCAATAGCGAAGAAATTTGCCGTGCCCAGCCAGTACAGGGTTGGTCGCTCACCGTCCTGCAAATCGACCAGTCCGTAACTGATCGAATTAGGTAGGCTGTCATTGGTCGATACACCGGCCCGAGTGAATTCATCGAGCGTAAATTTCGCTTCAAGACTCTTGCCGAGCATGTCTGGCCAGCCTGCATCGGCTTGCCCGGATACCGTCGCCGGGAATACCAAGGGTTGGTCGGGGCGCCAGCCGTGTTGTGACAGAAAGCTGGCAATGCTGCCGATGGCATCAGCGGGTGAATTACGCAAGTCAATCTTGCCATCGCCGTCAAAGTCCACCGCGAACCGACGTATGCTACCCGGCATGAATTGCGGTAAACCGATGGCGCCTGCAAAGGATCCATAAAAGCTCAGGGGATCCGTGTCGTTATCCCGAGCCAGAAGGAAAAGATGTTTGAGTTCCTCGCGAAAATACTTCATTCGCGCGTCGCGATTGGCCGTGGGCGGATAGGCAAAAGCCAGTGTGGCCAGTGCGTCGGCCACGCGAACATTGCCGGTCATTTTGCCGTACATGGTTTCCACACCCAGAATGCCCACGATGATTTCGGCCGGTACACCGAATTCCAGCTGCGCGCGGCTCAGCGCGACTTCATGCTTTTTCCAGAAAGCGGCGCCGGCGCGCAAGCGCGTGGGTTCAATGAAACGTTCGCGATAAACCGTCCAATTTTTGACTTTGCTCGGCGGTGGCGGGTTGATGAGCCGGACGACGTTCTCAAGATAGTGGACTTTGGCAAACTGGGCTTTGAGCGTGTCTCGCTGCAGTCCATGCTGATCACTGAGCTCGTCAATGACTTCGGCAACACCGCGCCATTGCCCAAAATTGGTGAACTCGGGTTCTTCGGCCGGTTTTGATTCATGGTTACGGCTCTTGTGCGCCTTGCCAGGCTTGGCTACCTGCGCATATGAGGGCGGACCCAGAACAAGCGCCGCACAAATCAAGACGAGGGATACAAAAGAAAAATTTTTCATCGACAGACAGACGCGAGAAGTGCAGCCTAAAACAGGCGACCCCAAGTATAGTCGATCAAATGCCAGAGAATGGTGCTGCTGGAGCCGTCGTGCATAATCCGGTAGTAGCCAGTCCAGAAACACCTGCTTTTTTGAGCCTGTATGTCTACTGTGGTTTTCTCTCATCCGGATTGCCTGCTGCATGAAATGGGTAGCTGGCATCCTGAGTCGCCGGCGCGGCTGCAGGCGATTGAGGATCAGCTCATCTCCAGCGGCCTGTCGGGCCTGATCACCCGGCGTGACGCTCCACTGGCAGCGGCGGAAGACTTGCGCCGGGTCCACTCGGAAGCCGTGATTCATCGAATTCAGACGTATTCACCGACCCTGGACAAAGGGGGCTACTACGCTCTCGATGCTGACACTCTGATCAATACGCACAGCTGGCAGGCTGCACTGCGCGCTGCCGGTGCAGCAGTCGCCGCAACCGATGCGGTACTTACCGGTGAATTCAGTACGGCATTTTGCGCGGTCCGCCCGCCGGGTCATCATGCGACACCCAATGCGTCGATGGGTTTTTGCCTGTTTAATAATGTGGCCATTGCTATTCGCCACGCCATCGAGGCCCACGGCCTCTCGCGTATCGCAGTCGTCGATTTCGATGTCCATCACGGAAATGGAACCGAGGCGGCATTCATCGATGATCCGCGCGTGCTGATGGTGAGTTTTTTTCAGTCGCCTTTGTTCCCGTACAGCGGCGAATATCCGGAGGGGCAGCGGCCGTCCCACCTGATCAATGTATCGGTATCAGCCTATACCCGAGGCGATCGGATACGCGAACTCGTTAAGCAGGATTGGCTGCCGGCATTACATGCACACCGGCCGGAGATTATTTTCATCTCCGCCGGTTTCGATGCCCATCGCGAAGATGAGCTGGCATCCATGGGGCTGATCGAAGCCGACTACGCGTGGATTACCGGCCAGCTATTAGCAGTTGCGTCGCAGCATGCGAAAGGACGCATCGTCAGCTGTCTTGAAGGTGGCTATCATTTATCGGCTTTGGGTCGCAGCGTTGTCGCACACTTAAAAGTGCTTGCCGGTTTGGCATAAACAATACCCTTAATAGTCAGCTTGTCTTCCGAATTTCTGGGCCGTAACATGGCAGATCAAAGAGCAGAATCTTCAGCGTCGAAAGTTGCTCCATTCTCAACAAGGAAGCTACTCAAGTTTGTATCTTTGTTTTGTAATGCGTAGTGCAAGAGGGTATAGCCGTCTTTATTTTTCGCATTGATATTCGCTCCTTGCGAAAGAAGAAGTTTGACCAATGGAATATTTTTATCCCGGGCTGCAATCAGTGCCGGTGTATTCCCAGCGCTATCGGGATCGTTCACGGATGCTCCGTGAGCGATGAGTTTTTTCACAAGATGCTCTATCTGTGAAAAACTAATTTTCTGATGAAGAAAATTTTCTGATTCTGTATTAAATAAATTTTTATTTGTTGCAATTGAATTTTTGTGATTAGCGACAATCTCTTTCGAGATTTTGTGTAATACATTCCGGCCTGAATTACTGCGAGTGGCAGGATCCGCACCTGCGTCCAGAAGGGCTGTCATCAGTTTGATGTCTTTCTTTTTTGCTGCAAGCATGAGCAGCGTTATACCGGAAGTATCCGGCGTATTAAGTTCTTTGGTTTTTCCTGTGGCTGCACAATGTGCAATCAACATCATTGCAATTTCATTCTCCGTTCGAAGGATAGCCTTGCGCATGAGTGCGTTTAAATCACTTATTTTTTCTGATGTTTGAGCGTCTCTTTCGAGGAGTAACTTTACGATGGCGGTACTGCCACGAAAGACTGCCTGGTGTAGAAAAGTTTTTCCTTTTGAGTTGAGTCTATGAGCGTCGGCGCCGGCATCCAGTAAATTCCTGACTATCTCTGGATAGTTTTTTTTGATGGCTAATTCTAATGGGCACTGGCCATCCTTGTTGTCGTAATTCAGCAGATCTTCTCTCGTATTTTTTCGCTCAGCTGTAGAGCCTCCAGGGAATTTCATGAGAAAGTCTGGCTTCAGGAGTAGTTCTATAATCGCTGCAGTTGGCTGGCTACTCGCGAAATGAAATACTGTATTTGAGTTCTTATCTTCGATGTAAAAATCAGGTGCATGCTTCATTAAGAGTTCTACCAACTCAATGTTTTTGGACTTAATTGCATCCAAGAGCGCAGATTGTTTGCCTGAATCCGAAACAGGAAACTCGGGCATTTCAAAAATATGCCGGGCTAATTTCGCGTTACCATCGCTGCAGGCAGCTAAAAGAAAGCGATCTGCCCTTTTTTGACCGATTGGGTTCGGAAGGAGGTCATGCTCTTTAAGAAATAATAATTTTTGTAATGAATCAGTATGTACAAGTGATTTTTCCAAAAAAGATACATTGACTACGTGCTGGTTAAAATTCTCCCATGTCACTCGATTGGGAATGATGTGAAACAGTAGCCTTGATTTTGCACTTTCTCCCATATCTTTTAGCTGCCGGCATTTCGGGTCATGAATTTCGATGAGTTTTTGAACTTGCTCCATGGGACGGTGGCGGAATGCATATTCAATCAGCAGCTTCGGATTTTTATGACCTCTGAGCGGATTAAAGTAGCCATTGATCGTCGATGCAGGTAATTCCATGGGTTTGTGAACCATGAAACTACCTTTTCCCGTTATTGACATCTCTTGTGTTGCATAGCTTTCCATGTGTTGCCAGATTTTCTCTGATTCGGGCATGCTGCCGTTAAACTTTATGCTGAGTGATACAAATCTCAACACTTCATTTGCCTGGCTAATACCTTCTTTCTGGCCAATCGTACTTTCGCCCGCATAGTTAATTACATGGCTATCTAAATACTGCTGGTCTTTTGAGAAGTAGCCTGTATTGCAGCCAAGATTGTGAAAGCTTGGTTTTTGATCTCCGGGAAAATGAGACCAGACGCACTGATAAATTTCTTCAACAGGAATGCGAATATTTTTATCGATACCTTTGATAGAAAAATACAGCTTATCGGAATCAATATGGGTGTGAAAATTCATAAAAATAATGGTATCGCTTCCTATCACTCCGGATTTAATTTTTTCTATTAGCGCGTTAAAAATCATTTCTTTTTTTTCTTTTTCGAAGAAATTTTCAAAGGCTGAGCATCCCATCTTGCTTATTTTCAATCCATCTTCAGAAAAATAATCTATCAATTTTTCAATTCTTTTTTTCTTTCTTTGTCAAGTCCGTCAAATAAAAATATTGCATGGGAGGAAGTTCGCTCGGATGTATTTTTCTCACTTATTTTTTTTCCACTAATTTTTTCAATGTCGATACGATTTACCATGGCGATTTCTTTGGAGACAGGTCTCATTTTTTCCTCTTCGACTGAAATTTTTACGTTAATTGTTCGATCATCGAATATTGCTTTTATGAATTTCAGTGTCCAAATGATGCGTAAAGTTTCCTTCAATCCAAATTTAATATTTTTTTAAATTTTCCTGTGGGGAAAATTTTGGAGTGTGATGGTCGTATTTGAAGTACTCACCGAGTTGGCGTGCCGCAAGTCCGGCGCTATCAGCGAGCCTTATTTGCGTGCGTTTCGAAGGGGGGTGACCGGGTCTGTGGTCGACTTGTTCGTGTCGGGGTGCGCGGGTAGACGATTTGCCAGCTGATCCTGCCGGTGACAGGTCTGTACGCCGCACGCAGCAACAGCGTTGCCGGTGCACCCGGCCCATCGGCCCCCGGATCGGCCCGGTTAGAATACGGGTTCTAATATGTATTGACAGCCCTCCCATGTCCATCCAGTGGTTCCCCGGTCACATGAACGCTGCGCGCAAGAAGGCCGCGGAGTCCATGGAAAAAGTTGACCTCGTCATCGAGGTGCTGGATGCGCGTGTGCCCCAGGCCAGCAGCAATCCCATGATTGAGTCGCTGCGTCTGGCCCGCCAGCGTCCCTGCCTGAAACTGCTCAATAAGAGTGATCTTGCCGATCCGGAAGCAACTCGCGCCTGGATTGCGCATTATGCGAAGCAGCCGCAGGTGCATGCGGTGGCGATCTCCTGCCGCAAGCCTGCCGATGTCGCCAAAATTCCCGCGCTGGCCCTGAAGCTGGCGCCGCATCGCGGAACGAATCTGAAACCGCTGCGCGTGATGATCATGGGCATACCCAACGTCGGCAAATCAACGCTGATGAATGCGCTGCTGAAAAAACGCGTCGCCAAGGTGGGCGATGAGCCTGCGGTGACCAAATCCCAGCAGCGTCTTTATCTCGGTAACAACATGGTATTGATTGATACCCCCGGGCTGATGTGGCCGAAAATCGAACATCCGACGGACGGCCTCATGCTTGCGGCCAGTCACGCCATTGGTGTCAATGCGATCATCGAGGAAGAAATCGCCACCTTCATGGCCGGCCTGCTACTCGAACGTTATCCGGCCTTGCTGGCAGCTCGTTACGGTATGTCGCTGGAAAACACGGACGCGGTCGGTGTCATCGAAGGCATCGCACTACGTCGTGCCTACCGGCTCAAAGGCGGCGATCCGGATTTTGAAAAAGCCGCGCACACGCTGCTGCAGGATTACCGCAGCGGTGCGCTCGGCCGCATCAGCCTGGAAACGCCGGCCAATCGGGTTGCGCTGCTCGCAAGTTATCAGCCACCACCTTCGCTGGCCGAGCCGCAGGAAGTACATGCCGTTGATGAATCAGAATGAAGAATAATGACTGAGGAGAAATCATGACGCAGAACGCAACGACCTCTGAAACGCCGTATGTGCTGCAGGAACGCGAGGGCGGTATCGTCAGACTGACGCTTAATCGCGGAGAAAAATTCAATCCTTTGTCTGAGGAAATGCTCACGGCATTGCAGGCTGAGCTCGATACGATAGCCAAAGACGGTACAGCGCGTCTGGTCATACTGGCTGCCAAAGGCAAAGCATTTTGCGCGGGGCACGATCTTAAGCAGATGCGGGCCTCACCGTCGGCTGCGTATTATAAAAAACTGTTCGATCAGTGCAGCAAAATGATGCTGACCATTCAGCAGATGCCGCAGCCTGTGATTGCCCGCGTACAGGGTATTGCGGCGGCTGCCGGTTGTCAGTTGGTTGCGATGTGCGATCTGGCGGTGGCCTCCAGCGAATCGAAATTTGCTGTCTCTGGTATTAATTACGGCTTGTTCTGCTCCACGCCCTCAGTCGGTTTGTCTCGCAATCTCGGACGGAAACAGGCCATGGAGATGCTGCTCACCGGAGAATTCATCGATGCGCAGTCAGCGCTTGAGCGTGGGCTGATCAATCGTGTCGTGCCTGCTGAAGATCTGGACAAAGCGATTGCATCACTGGCCGGGAGTATCCTGGCCAAACCGTCGGTGTCGATTGCGATGGGCAAGCAGTTGTTCTACCGCCAGCTGGAGATGGGCATTGCTGCTGCTTACCAGCTGGCGGGAGAAACGATGGCCTGCAATATGATGGATGAGGCCGCGCTAGAGGGAGTGCAGGCGTTTATTGAGAAGCGTACACCCGACTGGAAGCGTTAGTTAACTCAAGCACGAATCGCATGAGGCCCCATGGCATCGCCCTCTGTTTCTGACGGACTCGGTTTCATCGTGCAATAAACATGGATCGCAATCGCCGCGGATTTTTTTGCACTCTTGGGACTCTCCGTGAAATACATCGGTTCGGGCGGTAGCATGACCTCACCTTGGCGAATTGACGATATGTCATTGAACATATGAACGTGCACGCCTTCTGCATCGGCAATGGAGAGCTTGCAGGTGCGATAGCCATCTCCTTTCTCGGCGTAGTTCTCTTGCTCGATATGCGTGACTGAGGACCAGTGCGGACTCGTGTACGACATCCCGGGTTGTATGCGTGATAAACGGAATTGTCCGGCCGGTTCCAGCAGTGCGATTCCCTTCCATGCCGGGCCTTTGTAAATAAATGGCTGATACATCGAAAGAATCTGCAGTCCCTCCTCAAGCGGTTTGGACAGGCAAGATGTAATCGAGGCCAGGGTATCTACGTTGCACAGCTGTAATGTGCGTTTACTATCATTGACTGCATTAAAGTTCCTGGTGACGGAGTTGCAATAGTCCAGCAGTGCGATGACGTGATTCTCGTCTAGCTGGGGTGTGCCTGCTAACTGCGTGGCGCTCGACAGTCGCTTCTCTTCCGAAGAGCAAGGCAGGTTCAGTTTGCTCAGTACATCAGGGCGTATCGCGGTGGCGAGCGCCCTCTGATCTAGAGAGCTGAGTTGCGGAAAACTTCGATGGAGCGAATCGATCAGATAGTTTTTGTGGTTTGGGTCGATCGCATCACACAGGCTCATGCCCGGCGCATGCACATCGTAATTGTCCAGGAATCGGGCCACTGCACCTATCCCTCTGTATACCTGGACAGCTTGCGCTCTTTCCTTGGCTTGCCAGGAGAAATCGGGCTCACAGATCGCATGGTCGGGAAGGGCGTTGTACTCCTCTTCAGTCATCAGCTGAAGATCATCGTAATAGGTGTCCTGAATCGATTGCATTGTTTTTTGAAGCGATGGATTGATTTCTACTTTGGTCAACTCAGCAATGCAATCCCGCGTCATCCGGACGAGTCGGGAGTTTGCATTGCTAGTGTGGTTCATCTGGCGCTGCACTTGATGAATTTTCGGGTTGGTAACTGGTACGTGGGAATAACGGCCGACTTTTGAGCAAACTTGGCTAAGCATGATGTCATCCTCCAGTTCATTCAGATTTTTTTATTCCATCGGCCACTATGGCAGATAGTTATTTCTTGATATCTGAGTACCGGATAACAGGCGATAGTCGTTACAAATGTGCGACAAAAATATGATCTCTGTCAGTAATCGATCAGAGCTTACAAAGTTCGGTCACCAAAGATTTTTGCAGGCAATAAAAAACCCCGGCTTCCGAAGAAGCCGGGGTTTTTTCACACTGAATCCTAGTTGCTGCGGGTTCAGTGCGGGAGCAAGCCCGGGCAATTACATCATGCCGTCCATGCCACCCATGCCGCCCATACCACCCATGCCGCCCATACCACCGCCGGCTGGTTTGTCTTCAGGCAACTCACATACCATGGCATCCGTAGTCAGCATCAGCGAAGCGATCGATGCCGCGTTTTGCAGCGCAGAACGCGTAACCTTAGCCGGATCCAGAACGCCCATCTCAACCATGTCGCCATAGGTGCCGTTGGCAGCGTTGTAACCAAAGTTACCTTTGCCTTCAAGCACCTTGTTCACAACGACGGAAGCTTCTTCGCCAGCGTTGCTGACGATCATGCGCAGTGGCTCTTCCATGGCGCGCAGGACGATCTTGATACCAGCATCCTGGTCAGGATTGTCGCCTTTGACCTTGATGTTGGCACGTGCGCGCAGCAGTGCAACGCCACCGCCGGGAACGATACCTTCTTCAACCGCTGCACGAGTTGCATGCAGGGCGTCTTCAACGCGTGCTTTCTTTTCTTTCATTTCAACTTCGGTGGCTGCGCCGACTTTGATGACAGCAACACCGCCGGAGAGTTTTGCAACACGCTCCTGCAGTTTTTCGCGGTCGTAGTCCGATGTGGCTTCTTCGATCTGCACGCGGATCTGCTTGCAACGTGCCTGGATCGCATCAGCTTTGCCTGCGCCGTCGATGACGGTGGTGTTTTCTTTGCCGATCTCGATACGCTTTGCCGAGCCGAGGTCGTTCAGAGTGACTTTTTCCAGAGTCAGACCGACTTCTTCAGCGATAACCTGACCGCCGGTCAGGATGGCGATGTCTTCGAGCATGGCTTTGCGACGGTCGCCGAAGCCTGGTGCTTTGACTGCGCAGGTTTTCAAGATGCCGCGAATGTTATTCACCACCAGCGTTGCCAGTGCTTCGCCTTCGATATCTTCAGCGATGATCAGCAGAGGGCGGCCAGCTTTGGCGACCTGTTCCAGTACGGGCAGCAGATCACGGATGTTCGAGATCTTCTTGTCGCACAGCAGGATGAACGGATTTTCCAGCAGAGCGACCTGCTTGTCCGGGTTGTTGATGAAGTAAGGCGACAGGTAGCCACGATCAAACTGCATGCCTTCAACGATATCGAGTTCGTCGTTGAGCGACTTGCCGTCTTCCACGGTGATCACGCCTTCCTTGCCAACTTTTTCCATCGCTTCGGCGATACGATCACCGATCGACTGATCGGAGTTCGCGGAGATTGCGCCAACCTGAGCGATTTCTTTGGTGCCATTGCAGGGTTTCGCAATTTTCTGCAGTTCTTCAACAGTGGCAGCCACTGCTTTGTCAATGCCGCGTTTCAGGTCCATTGGGTTCATGCCCGCGGCGACGTACTTCATGCCTTCGCGAACGATCGCCTGAGCCAGAACCGTCGCTGTGGTGGTGCCGTCACCGGCGTTGTCGGAAGTGCGTGAAGCGACTTCCTTGACCATCTGCGCGCCCATGTTCATGAGCTTGTCTTTGAGTTCGATTTCTTTCGCAACCGATACACCGTCCTTGGTCACGGTAGGCGAGCCGAATGAGCGCTCGAGCACCACGTTGCGGCCTTTCGGGCCCAGTGTGACTTTGACTGCATTAGCCAGGATGTTGACGCCCTCAACCATCTTTGATCGGGCCAGATCGCCGAAAACTACGTCTTTAGCTGCCATATTGATACTCCTTCAGATATTTCAGATTCAAACCCGGGCGCTTGCCGGGTTCATGAGTGGCGGTTCGCCGGAAGTCTTTACTGCACGATGGCCATGATGTCGTCCTCGCGCATGACGAGAACTTCTTTGCCGTCCACTTTGACGGCCTGACCGGAATATTTGCCAAAAAGTACTTTGTCGCCGACTTTCACATCCAGCGGACGGACTTTGCCGTCTTCCAGGATTTTGCCGTTACCGACAGCAAGGACTTTGCCCTGATCCGGTTTCTCGGCAGCGGCTTCCGGCAGAACGATGCCCGAGGCGGTTTTGGTTTCCTGTTCGAGACGCTCGACGATGACGCGGTCGTGCAAAGGACGAAGGCTCATAAATACTCCTTAAAAACAATGGGTTATGTTTATTAACGAACCGGCGTGTCGCTGTGGGCGGCGCGCCGGGACCTGCTTGGGGAAACTCTTGATGGCAGCATTATTAGCACTCTCCATCAACGAGTGCTAAGTATAGGGACGGGCTGGGGCTTTTTCAAGAATCATTCATGAAAACTTCTGTCGGATGGGGTATTTAAGTTAATTGGTTGATAATTTATGGGGGTGTAATGCGAGACTCTGGCGAAATTCATGCTCAGGATGAGACCCGGCAAGGGATGTCGATACCCGCTGAAAGCTACAATCCAGACAAAATCATGAGGAATCGCCCGATGAGCGCCATTGAGACACTGATCATCCCCCGCACTCGCGACTTGGGTGACGGATTTGAAGTCAGGCGCGCCTTGCCTGCTGCAGGCCGGCGCATGATCGGCCCTTTTGTCTTTCTGGATCAAATGGGTCCGACCGTCCTCAAGCCCGGCCTCGGTCTGGACGTGCGCCCGCATCCGCACATTGGCCTGGCCACGGTCACTTGGTTGCTCGAAGGTGAAATCCTGCATCGAGACAGTCTAGGCACGGTGCAGCCGATCCGGGCCGGGGAAGTCAATTGGATGACCGCGGGGCGGGGCATCGTACATTCCGAGCGCAGCGATCACACGCAGCGCAGCTCGCTCTCATCGCTCTACGGCCTGCAGTGCTGGGTAGCGTTGCCACGGGCCGATGAGGAATGCGAACCCGATTTCACGCACCTGAAATCGGATGCTTTGCCTGTGGCCGAGGGCGAGGGCGCACAACTGATCATGGTGGCCGGCAGTTTTATGGGCATGCATTCGCCGCTGCCGACGCGCTCACCGCTCTTTTATGCGCAACTGCGATTATCTGCCGGCGCGCGTCAGCTGATCCCCGCCGAGTACGACGAGCAGGCGCTGTATATCGTCAGTGGCGAACTGGATTTAGGGGATGACGGTGTCTTTGCTGCGGGCCAGCTGCTGGTGCTCAAACCCCATCAGCCGCTGACCATGAAAGCCGGTGATTCAGGTGCAACCGTCATGCTGCTTGGCGGTGAACCGATGGAAGGACCACGGCATCTGGTGTGGAATTTTGTCTCCAGTAGTGAGGAACGCATCGAGCAAGCCAAGCGTGACTGGATGGCTCAGTGCTTTGCGCCGGTACCGGAAGAGTCCGAGTGGATACCCTTGCCTGACAATCTGAAGCCGGTCGATTATCCGTAACGCTGCATAACGCCGAGTGAGGCTATCAATCGATTCAATGCGATCTCTGATTGTCTTGGAAGTATTGCCAGACCAGATCCGCAGCGCATAAATCTTCAATGGCTGTACCGACTGATTTGAAGATCGTGATTTCTTGCGCATCGCTGCGTCCGACATGACGGCCACTGGCCAGATCGGCTAGTTCGGCGAGTACCGATGCGCGCGTAATAAAACCGGCTTGCAGTGCTTGCACCAAATCGCCGGCTTCAGCCAGCGCACCCTCAAAGGTATCGACAAACAAGGCCGCAGCAGACATCAGCCCATCGTCGGCTTCGCGCATATCCGGTTTGAATCCACCCACCAGATCAATATGCGTACCCGGGCGAACGGCTGCTGATTTCAGCAAGGCCTCTCGGCTGGTCGTCGCGCAGCTAATGATGTCAGCGCTCTGCGAAGCTGCGGTAAGGTCCGGAGCGATATCAATCTCAATATCTGCCGACAATCCCAGTGCCCGAATTTTCTCCACGGTTTGATGCGCGCGTTGCGTATCACGACCCCAGATCGTCAGGCGACGAATATCGCGCACCGCGCAGTGAGCCAACGCCATATGGGGTGCCAGTTGTCCGGTGCCGACCACGAGCAAGTGCTGACTGTCGGCACGCGACAAATAATCCGAAGCCAGCGCGGACGCAGCAGCGGTGCGTCGCAGCGTCAGCTCCTCGCCATCCATCAGCGCCAGCGGCGTCCCGGTAACGGTGTCGAGCAAAATGAACAGCGCGTGCACCGTGGGCAGCTGGCGTTCGTGATTCTCCGGTACCACGGTCACCAGCTTGATGCCCAGATGCCCCTGCGCCTGCCATACCGGCATGAGCAGCAAGGTCGATGATCCGTTGTCCGACAAGGGGTGCACATGGCGGCGCGGCGACTGTGGGGCTGCGCAAAATGCTTCACGCAGGGCCGGTATCAGCGTCGTGCAGGGCAGGGCCTGCTGAATCTGTTCACGGGTGAAAAAAGGGATCATGGCGCAGGCAGTTCGTATGTCGATGCGCGAGACTACGCAATCAGCGCCGCTGAGTCAAACGGCGGCAGTCGGCTGGCAGGCACGTGGGATAATCACGCCAGTCATCTTTCCAAGACATCTGAAGGCCTCATGTCAAAAAATCCGAGATATTTTATTCAATCGTCCCTCCGGGTCTGGGTATTGATGTTCGTCGCATGCCTGCCCGCGCACGCAGCCAATGGAGCAAAAGCAAGCAACGGCCTGCCGCCCGTTTTCTTGCAGGCGCTAAAAAAAGCTGGCGTTCCGGAAAACGCAGTGACCGTTGATGTGCGACGTGCTATTAGTGGCGAAACACTGGTCGCGCACAATAATCAGGTGATCTTCCGACCGGCATCAATCATGAAGCTGGTAACCACGCAGGCCGCACTGGAATTTCTGGGGCCGAATCATCGCTGGATCACGCGCGTGCATATCGATGGTGTGCAGCGCGGTGATGTGCTGCAGGGTGATTTGATTATCGAAGGCAGCGGTGATCCACGCTTTGCGTATGAAGATTTATGGCGGCTCCTGCGTCAGTTGCGTGCGATTGGCATACGTGAGATTCGCGGCGGGATCGTGATGGATCGCAGTCTCTTCCAGCGACTGCCTGACGATACGCCGTCTTTCGATGGTCAAACTAATCGCGCTTACAACGCCTTGCCCGATGCCTTGCTGCTCGATGCCAAAGCACTGCAGGTCAAGCTCATGCCCGAATCAGGCAATCCGCGTGTGCTGTTTGCAATCGAGCCGCCGATGGCAGATTTTGTGGTCGAGCCACCCGCAATCGGTCAGGGTGAATGCGGTGATCTGCGCACGATGCTTAAGCCTGAACTGAATGGCAAAACCCTACGCTTTGGCGGCAGCTATCCGATTTCCTGCGGACAGAAAGTTTTGTCATTCCATCTGCACACCCTCAATCATGTGCAATATTTTGATGCGGTAGTCAGGCAGCTCTGGACCGAGATTGGCGGTACCATCACCGGTCCCACACGCGAAGGACGTGTGCCTGCAACCGCTAAAGAAATTTTGCAATGGCAGTCGGTCACGCTGGGTCAGTCGATTCGCGATATCAATAAGTACAGCAACAACGTCATGGCGCGCAATTTATTGCTGTCGGTGGTCGCCGAACGTGGCGGTACACCGGCCACCGCCACTGCAGCCAGTGCCAAAGTGCTGTCATGGATGTCGGCCAGCGGCATCGACACCACGGGCATGGTGCTCGAAAACGGCTCCGGGCTCTCGCGCGAAGAGCGCATCTCAGCACAAACGCTCGCGCGTTTGCTGCAACGCGCATGGCAGTCGTCCACCATGCCCGAGTTCATGGCCTCACTGCCGCTGGCGGGTGTGGATGGCACCATGAGTCGTCGGCTGTCCGATCGTGCGGTGAAAGCGAATGCGCACATCAAGACGGGCAGCCTTGGTGATGTGATGAGTATTGCAGGCTACGTGACTGCCAAATCAGGCAAGCGCATCATTGTCGTCTGCATGGTCAACCATCCGAATGCCAGTGCCATGCGTCAGGGCTTTGATCAGCTGCTGCAGTGGGTGTATGACAATGGTGACTGATTCTGAAACCCAAAAAATTTCAAGACTGTTCTGTGGGACGTGGTTTAAACAGTACCGTCGACATCGCGCTCAGAATCAGCAGCATCGCCACATAGTCCTGCCAGTGCGGTACTTCATCAAGTAGCCAGGCGCCTGAAAAAGTACCCAGCACCGGAATGAACATCACTGACAGGCTGGAGGCGACCGGTGGCAGGATGCGCGCCAGCCTGAACCACACCACATGCGCGAACCCGAAAATGATCGCCGCGTTGTAAATAATCGCACCCCATTCGATCAGATTCGGCATGCGTATCGCCGAGTATTCGAAAATCATCGCCAGTATCGCCATGATCGCCGTCGTGAACGACAGCATCCAGAAGGTCAGCGAGATCGTGGGCATGTCGAGTTGAGTGCGTTTCATCAGCACCGTGCCAAAGCCCCAGCCTGCGGCAGCAATCAGCGCCAGCACCGTACCCAGTGGCTGGCCGGATAAGCGTGAAAATTCACCCGAGAGCAACAGCAGTGCGCCGCTCATCGCCAATGCAATACCCACCAGCGCAGAACGGCTGATGCGGTCCCCGAAAAAAATCAAGCCTGACAGTACCGCCCAGGCCGGCATGGTGTAACCCAGAATAGCGGCACGGCCCGAGGACAATAATTTGACGCCAATGATGATCATCGAGTGCCATATCAGCATGTTTGGAATCGCCAGACGAATCACCGTCATCGTACGTCCTGCCGGTATCGCCAGCGATACTCCTTGCATCCGTGCCGCGACCCAGATGACGAGGAGGCCACCCAGCATACTGAGGGTGCGAAAAGTCAAAGGCGGCAGTTCGCGGACACCGATTTTCATGATTGGCCAGTTCAGCCCCCAGAACAGGGTCAGCAGTGCCAGCAGCACCAGATCTTTGCGGGAGAGTTGCGTCATGGGGCGAGACGATAGCATGACAGGCTACAATCTCGGCTTCCCGTAACCAAACTTCCCCGCCGCGTGAAATTCACTGACAAACTGGCTGCTGCCATCCGCGCTCATGATTCTCTGTTGTGCGTCGGTCTGGATCCCGATATCCAGCGTTTTCCTGATACTTTGCAAGGAAAGAGCGACGCCATCTTTACTTTTTGCAAGGCGATCATCGATGCCACCGCGGCGACTGCCTGCGCGTTCAAGCCGCAGATTGCGTATTTCGCTGCCATTGCGGCGGAAGATCAGTTGCAAGCGATTTGCGATTACCTGAAAACGCAGTATCCACAGATCCCCATCGTGCTCGATGCCAAGCGCGGGGATATCGGTGCGACTGCCGAACAATATGCGCGTGAAGCTTTCGAGCGATATGGTGCCGATGCAGTGACCGTCAATCCGTACATGGGTTTTGATTCGGTTGAACCGTATCTGGAATGGCAGGATCGCGGTGTCATCGTCTTGTGCCGCACCTCCAATCCGGGCGGTTCGGATTTGCAGTTTCTGAGCGTTGAAGGCCAGCCGCTGTATCAGCATGTGGCACGTCAGGTGGCCACCAAGTGGAACCGTCACGGGCAGTGTGGCCTGGTGGTGGGTGCGACCTTCCCGCAGGAACTCGCGCAGGTGCGTGCTATCGTCGGTGACATGCCGCTGCTGGTGCCGGGCATCGGTGCGCAAGGTGGCGATATCAAGGCCACGGTCGAAGCCGGGCAAACGAATGACGGCACAGGAATTATGATTAATTCCTCGCGCGCGATCTTGTATGCAAAGCCTGAGGCCGGGGAAGATTTTTCGATGGCCGCAGCACGTGTCGCGCGAGAGACACGGGATGCGGTGAATCAGTACCGTCGCGGCCGCTGATGGTTTCTATGTAATCCTGAACCTGTTAGCGCTCAAAAAACGCCAGCATCTCTTCCAGCAAAACCTCCGGTATCTGATCCGGAATGAAGTGCCCGCCTTGCAAGGCCCGGCCGGTCACTTTGCTTTTTGCTTTCGCCTGCCAGTCTTCGACGGGCGAGAACAACCGGCCAACAACGCCATTCGCACCCCACAGTACATGCACCGAGCAGCTGATCTTGTTGTACTCATGATCCTGATCGTGAACCAGATCGATGGTGGAGGCCGCGCGATAGTCTTCGCAGCCGGCGTGAATCATGTCCGGGTCGCAGAAGCAGCGGCGATATTCTTCCAGTGCTTCAGGCGCAAAAAAATCGGTGCCGCCCGAGCCCCAGCCGCCCAGTGAATAGTCGACATAAAAGCGCGCATTGCTGCCGATGAGGGTTTCCGGCAGCGGTGAAGGTTGAGCCAGAAAGAACCAGTGGTAGTACGCATCGGCGAAGGGCTTGTCGGTTTTCTCGAACATCGTGCGCGTCGGCGAGATATCGATCAGCATGAGCTGGCTGATATGTTCTGCATGATCCAATACCAACCGGTGTGCCACACGACCGCCGCGATCATGACCACAAACCGCATAGCGTTGATGTCCCAGACTCTGCATCAACTCGGCCATGTCTTGTGCCATGGCGCGCTTGGAATAATTCCCATGATCGGCATCGCCTTTCGGTTTTGACGAATCGCCATAGCCGCGCAAATCCGGCATCACCAGCGTGAATTTTTCGGCGAGTGCATCTGCGACTTTGTGCCAGATCACATGTGTTTGTGGATACCCATGGAGCAGTAAGAGGGGCGGGCCTTTGCCGCCGTGACGAAAATTGATGCGTACGCCATTGACGTCGCGTTGCTCGCGGATGAAATTATTCAGCATTTATAAACGCTCCAAAAAATCCAACAATCCTTGTAATGCGTGTTCTGCGGTTTGCGCCCGAACTGCTGCGCGGTCACCCGTGAACACGAGCCGCTCAGTATGCACGATGCTGCCATGTGCCCAGCCAAAACAGACCGTGCCCACCGGTTTGCCCGGCACCGCGCCGCCCGGTCCGGCAATGCCCGTGGTGGACAAACTGACTTGCGCATCGCTATGGGCCAGCGCGCCACGCACCATCGCCGCAGCGACGGCTTCGCTGACTGCGCCGTGTTGTGCAATCAGAGTCTCGGGCACATCAAGAAAACGGGTTTTTGAGGCGTTCGAATAGGTGACCAAACCGCAGTCGAACCATTCGGAAGAACCGGCAATATCGGTAATCGCCTGGGAGATGCCACCACCGGTGATGGACTCGCAGGTCGCCAGTCGCCAGCCTCGTTGCTGCAACGCGCGACCGGCTTGTGTGGCCAGATCAGTCAACAGAGGCATTCATGTCTCCAGCGGTTCAGATTCAGAAGTTTGCATCCTGCGCTCATTGTTGGCTTCCTGTTTTTCATTGCTCAAGTCAGAGTATGTGCGACGAAAGAAGCTGGATCCCGGCCTTCGCCGGGATGACGGTAGTTGTTGAGACGACTGTATTAACTCCCACCGTCATCCCGGCGCATGCCGGGATCCAGTGTCGTTATTCCGCTAACAGCTGTGTGCTTATTTAAAGACCTGTCCGATTCGAAGTAAAAATTACCTGCATATCCAACTACACCATCCGCCACAATGCCAGCACCAGCAGCGTAAAAAACGCTGCGATCAGATCATCCCCCATCACGCCAAAGCCATTTTTGAAGCGTCGCTCGAACTGTCGTATCGGTGGTGGCTTGATCATGTCGAAGGCGCGGAAGATCAAAAAGGCCACCAGTTGCGCGCTGAAGCTGGCCGGCATCACGAACAGCATCACCAGCCAGATCGAAATGATTTCATCCCAGACGATAGCACCATGATCTGGCACGCCCAGCGCGCGTCCGGTTTTGTCGCAGAACCAGATACCCGCCACAAAGCCGAGAACGATGATCGCGCCCCAGACTATCGGCGTAAAAATATCTGGCCAGCGCATCGTCAACACGTAAAAACTCAGCCAGCCAAACAAGGTACCCATCGTGCCCGGCATGACTGGCGACAGGCCGCTGCCAAAACCCAGTGAAATCCAGTGCACCGGATGGGACAGCATGAAGGTAACACTCGGACGTTTCACCGGCATGCGATAGCCCGCAGCCTCTGATTGAGATGACGTGCTCTGGTGCGAGGCAGAGGAGGCGTCGGATGACTGTGAAGCGCCAGATGAACCAGAAGAGTTCAATGAGTCAGAGGAGTCGGGTGAATTGGGCAGCATCAGATGCCTTCGTTGAAATGATCGAAAGAGCGTGAAGTCAATGACATGTCTTTCCCCGCAGTATCCAGCACTTGTATGCCAGAGCCAGGCATCAAGGTGCCGATGCGTGTAACGGTTGTGTTGGTTGATGCTGCGGCAGACAGTACCGCGTCGCGATTTGCCGGCGGCGAAGTAAAGCACAATTCGTAATCATCGCCGCCATTGAGCGCATAGTCCGCGTGTTTGTTTGCAGCTTGTTGTGCCAGCACGGACCCGACCGGTAGTGATGCCGCGTGAATCATGGCGCCCAGTTGCGAGCGGGAGAGCACATGACCGAGGTCGCCCAGCAATCCATCGGAAACATCAATGGCAGCATGCGCCACACCGCGCAAGGCCATGCCCAGTGCACAACGCGGCGTGGGTCGGTGTAGTCGTTCTTCTGCTTGCGCTACCTGGGAGGGTGGCAATGATATTTTCCCTTGCAAGGCTTCGAGTGCCAGCCGCGCATCGCCCAACGTACCCGAGACCCAGAGATCGTCACCATCCCGCGCCGTGTCGCGCCGCAAGGCCTGATCTTCAGGCACGCTGCCCATCACGGTGATGCAGAGATTGAGCGGCCCGCGCGTTGTATCGCCGCCGATCAGGCGGATACCCTCGGCATCGGCCAGTGCAAACAGGCCCCGCGCAAAACCGTCGAGCCAGTATTCATCGGGGGATGGCAGTGCCAGTGCGAGCGTGAAAGCCATCGGTCGGGCGCCCATGGCCGCAAGATCGGACAAGTTCACTGCGAGCGCCTTGTGCCCGAGTTTTTCCGGGTCCGCACCCGTAAAAAAGTGTCGGCCTTCGACTAGCATGTCGGCAGACACCGCCAGCATCTGGCCTGAGGGTGGCGCGAGCAACGCGCAATCGTCGCCCACCCCAAGCCTGAGCACACCATCACAGGCTTGCGGACGGTCGAAATAGCGGGCGATGAGTTCGAATTCAGACAACATGCCGGGGATTGTACCCAAGTGCGACTCTAATCCCGCCGCTATCCTGAGCCTACCCGGTAACCATCCTGTGACCATCCCGTGACCTACACTTGACCGACCCGGCAGGCCGAGGTTCGGACATCGATCGTTTAAGCCGCAAACCATTGGTCTGATAAAATCATGTCCCCGTTTCACCCTGCAAAGTACTCACGAAAGCCGCCTCGCATGGATTCAGATAAAACCCAAAAAGAGATTCGCCAGCAATTCCGTCAGGCTGCCCTCGAATATCATGAATTTCCCACCCCGGGAAAGATCAGTGTCACACCGACTAAGCAACTGACCAATCAGCGTGATCTGGCGCTGGCTTACTCACCGGGCGTGGCCGCGGCTTGCGAGGAAATCGCCGCCGATCCATCCAATGCGTTTCGCTACACTGCGCGCGGCAACCTCGTCGCCGTGATCACCAATGGCACCGCGGTGCTGGGTTTGGGCAACATCGGCCCACTCGCGGCCAAGCCAGTGATGGAAGGCAAGGGCGTACTGTTCAAGAAATTTGCCGGCATTGACGTCTTTGACATTGAAATCAACGAGACCGATCCTGACAAACTCTGCGACATCATCGCTGCGCTGGAGCCGACCTTTGGCGGCGTGAATCTGGAAGACATCAAGGCGCCCGAATGTTTTTACATCGAGCGCAAGCTGCGCGACCGGATGAACATCCCGGTGTTCCATGATGATCAGCATGGCACGGCCATCATCGTTGGCGCTGCGATCCTCAATGGCCTCAAGGTGGTCCGCAAGGACCTGAAAAAATGCAAACTCGTCGTCTCGGGTGCCGGTGCAGCTGCGCTTGCCTGTCTGGATCTGATCGTGGATCTCGGCTTCCCGATCGAAAATATTTTTGTCACGGATCTCGCCGGTGTGGTCTACAAAGGCCGTAAGGAATTGATGGACCCGGATAAGGAGCGTTTTGCGCAGGAAACGAGCGCTCGCACCTTGGCCGAAGTCATTCCCGGCGCCGATATCTTCCTCGGTCTGTCTGCTGGTGGTGTGTTGAAGCAAGACATGGTGCGTGCGATGGGACCGCGTCCGCTGGTTCTGGCGCTGGCCAACCCCACGCCGGAAATCCTGCCTGAAGAAGTGCGTGAAGTGCGTGACGATGCGGTCATTGCCACCGGTCGTTCGGACTATCCGAATCAGGTCAACAATGTGCTCTGCTTCCCGTACATCTTCCGTGGCGCACTCGATTGCGGTGCCACCACTATCACGCGTGAAATGGAAATTGCCACTGTCAAAGCAATCGCCGAACTGGCGCAGGCAGAGCAGTCTGATGTGGTCGCCACTACGTACGGCATCACCAATCTTTCGTTTGGTCCGGATTACCTGATACCCAAGCCTTTCGATCCGCGCCTCATGCTCAAGATTGCGCCAGCAGTGGCGCGGGCTGCTGAAGAATCGGGTGTCGCACTGCGTCCCGTGAAAGACATGGCGGCTTATGCCGACCGTCTGCAGCAGTTTGTGTATCACAGCGGCAGCTTCATGAAGCCGGTGTTCGCGATGGCGAAGAAAGCGCCGGCATCGAAAAAGCGCATCGTCTTTGCCGAAGGCGAGGAAGAGCGCGTGCTGCGTGCCGTGCAGGTCGTACTGGACGAAGGTCTTGCCAAGCCTACGCTGATCGGCCGTCCGGCCGTGCTAGCACAACGTATCGAACGTTATGGCCTGCGGCTGCGTCCCGACATCGATTTCGACATCATTAATCCAGAAAGGGACGAACGCTACCGCTCCTACTGGGAGACCTATCTGTCGATGACGAACCGCAAGGGCGTCAATGAGCAATGGGCCCGGCTGGAGATGCGCCGTCGTCACACGCTGATTGGTGCGATGGCGATTCATAAAGGTGATGCCGATGGCATGATTTGCGGTACCTTCGGCAGCACTGATCTGCATCTGCACTATATCGATCAGGTACTGGGCAAGCGTGCCGGGGTGAACACCTATGCAGCAATGAACGCGCTGATTCTGCCGGATCGTCAGTTGGTTTTGGTGGATACCCACGTCAATGAAAACCCGACTGCCGAGCAACTGGCCGAGATCACCATCATGGCTGCCGAGGAAATGCGCCGCTTTGGTTTGCATCCGCGCGCGGCGCTGCTCTCGCATTCCAACTTCGGCAGCAGCGACAGCGAGTCCGCACAAAAAATGCGTGCAGCGCTCGCCTTACTCAGAGAGCGTGCGCCGGACCTCGAAATCGATGGCGAAATGCACGGCGACACCGCACTTGATGCCCACACCCTGCGCGAGATGATGCCCGATACACCGCTCAAGGGCGATGCGAACCTGCTGGTCATGCCGAATATCGATTCTGCGAACATTGCCTACAACCTGCTCAAGGTTGCGGCAGGCAATGGCGTGGCAATCGGTCCCATCCTGCTCGGTTGCGCGAGGGCGGTGCATGTGCTCACGCCTTCGGCCACGGTACGCCGTATTGTCAACATGACGGCGCTGGTGGTGGTGGATGCGGTCTCTCAGCGCTAATCACATACCCAAATTTGATTACGAATGGTG
Source organism: uncultured Bifidobacterium sp. (assembly GCA_964639465.1). Taxonomy (GTDB): domain Bacteria; phylum Pseudomonadota; class Gammaproteobacteria; order Burkholderiales; family Burkholderiaceae_D; genus Pernthalerella. Next base: position 37,974 of record CAZXDB010000003.1, read on the forward strand.
TGTGGAACTTCTACAGCAATCTGAGATGTTTAGGTAAACCAAAGACACTGGATCCCCCCTTGCAGGGCGCGCACTGGCTTGCAAGCCAGTGCCGTTGCGCGGGCATGCAGCAAGCTGCATGAAACCCCCGCTCCACCCTGCGCCGGGAGCGAGTGGGGAATTCGGATCGCATGCGATCCGCCCACGCGGCAGTCATCACATGCAGGTGATGACGATTTTTAGGTCAGCAGCTTTTCAAATGTCATCCCGGCGTAGGCCGGGATCCAGTGTCTTTCGTTGTGTCTCAAAGAACTTTGAAAATGAAACATACGAAGCCTCTAAGACGGGCTTGCCGAAGCCTTTCTTTGCGGGCAGGCGGCTGAATTACAATACCAACTGGCGGCGGATCCTGATATCTAAAAGATCCGTCATCCCCGCCAAGTGCGTCGCTGCCCTGACAAGGACCGCCCATTGACTCAAACACCGATCGCAGTCGATCTCGACGGTACGCTGATCCTCACCGATACCCTGCATGAATCAGCATTGCGGGCCTTGCGTGCTCGTCCGCTGTCGGTGCTCCGTATACCTTTCTGGCTTGCCCGGGGCAAGGCCACGCTCAAGCAGCAGTTGGCCGCGATTAGCGAGTTCGACGCTGCTGCGCTGCCCTACAACGAACCCTTGCTTGAGTGGCTGCGGAGCCAGCATGCGCAGGGTCGCAAACTCATACTCTGTACAGCTGCCGATGCGTCGATTGCACATGCCGTAGCAGAGCACATCGGTATTTTCGATGAGGTGATGGCCAGCGACGGTCACCACAATCTGAGTAGAGACAACAAAGCCAGCGCACTGGAAGCGCGTTTTGGTCGAGGCGGTTTTGATTACGCAGGCAATTCCTCCGCAGATTTACCCGTCTGGCAGCGCGCGCGTCGTGCCATCGTCGTGAATGCCTCGGCCTCTGTGCAGCAGCAAGCGCGCTCGGTGGCCGAAGTCGAACACCTGTTTGTCACCGAGCGTGTGGGGCTGTCTGAAATCAGCCGGGTTTTTCGTTTGCATCAGTGGATGAAAAACCTGCTGCTGTTCATCACGCCCATGGCTGCCCATATCGTTCCTGATGCCGCAATGGCCAGCACGCTGATGCTGGCCTTTCTGGCCTTCTGTTTTTGCGCGTCAGCCGTTTATGTTGCGAATGACTTATTCGATCTCGACAGCGACCGCCACCACCCCAGAAAAAGATTTCGTCCGTTTGCCTCGGGCCGCGTGAGCGTTCATCTGGGTGTACTGCTCATTCCTCTACTGGTTACGCTGGCGGTTTTGCTGGCGCTGGAGGCGGGCGCGCATTTCGCTGCCTGGCTGGCGTTTTACTTCGTGCTGACCTGTGCGTACTCCTGGGGGCTCAAGCGCCTGATCATTGCCGATTGTCTGGTGCTGGCGATGCTGTACTCGGTGCGCATCATCGCCGGTGCCGCAGCTGCAGAGATTCCGATGTCGTTCTGGTTGCTGGCCTTTTCGGTATTTCTTTTTCTGTCGCTGGCTTTTGTGAAGCGTTATGCCGAGCTGATCGTGCAGGCGCAAATGGGACGCGAGAAGGCCCACGGCCGCGGCTATCTGACGACCGATGCGCCGCTGGTGCAAAGCCTGGGTTTGTCGGCAGGTTATGCAGCCGTGCTGGTGCTGGCGTTTTATCTGAACAGTGATGCAGTGGTGAAGCTGTATCGCTCGCCGGAATTCATGTGGGCTTCAGTGCCGGTCATGCTGTTCTGGATCAGCTGGGTGTGGATGAAAGCGCACCGCGGACAAATGCACGACGATCCGCTGATTTTTGCGCTCCGGGACAAGGCCAGCCTGATCGCCGGTGTCGCTTTCACCGCCGTGCTGGCAATCGGTTCCAGAGGCTGGCAGTGGTAAAGGTGCATTCCTGGGGGCGGCTGGGAAGTTTTGATCACCAACTGCGCTCTCTATCGGATCGCAGCGATGTCGCTTCCCAATTGCAGCATACAGCGACCGGGCAGGGGGCTGGTTCGGGCGTGGCGTTAGTTGACAGTTCGGGTCACAGTTCAGCCGATAGTGTGGGTGAGCGCAGAAGCGATGGCCTCGCCTATGGCATGGGCCGCAGTTACGGTGATGTCTGCCTCAACCCCGGCGGTGTGCTGTGGAACACCACGGCACTGGATCGATTCATCCGATTTGACGAAACTACAGGTCAGCTGCGCTGTGAAGCTGGTATTTTGCTTCGCGATGTGCAGCGTCTGGTGGTGCCGCGCGGCTGGATGCTGCCCGTAGTGCCCGGCACACAACTGGCGACGATCGGCGGCGCGGTCGCCAATGATGTGCATGGCAAGAACCATCATGTCGCCGGCAGTTTTGGTGACCACGTACTGGAAATCGTACTCGCACGCACCGATGGTAGCGTCAGCGTTTTGCATCCGGGCGATGCGCGCTTCGCGGCCACCGTTGGCGGGCTCGGTCTGACGGGTGTAATTACCGAAATCACGCTGCAGCTCAAACGGATACAAGGCCCGTGGCTGGCGGTGGAAACGCAGCCGTATGAAAATCTGGAGGCGTTTTTTGATCTGGCTGATGGCTCCGAAGCCGAGTGGGAGCACACGGTGTCATGGATTGATTGCGTGACCGGACAGGGTCGTGGCGTTTTCATGCGTGCCAATCATTCGGAGGTTCAGCAGCAAGTACCTTCGCTGAGTCGCCAGCTGCGCATGCCCTTCGTGCCGCCGGTCTCACTGGTCAACAAGCTGACGCTGAAGCCTTTCAACCAGCTGTACTACCAGCTGAAGAAAAAGCGCACGACCACCTTGCAGCATTACGAAAGTTTTTTTCATCCACTCGACAATCTGCTCGATTGGAACCGTATGTACGGCCCGCGCGGATTTTTTCAGTATCAATGCGTGTTGCCGCGAGAGCGAGGTCGAGAGGGTGTGCAGGCGATGCTGGCGCAGATTACACGTTCTGGTGCTGGCTCTTTCCTCGCCGTGCTGAAAACCTTTGGTGAACGTTCTTCAGTGGGCATGCTCAGTTTCGCCCGGCCCGGTGTGACGCTGGCACTGGATTTCACGAATCAGGGCGAGAAGACGCTGGCCTTGTTTGCATCCCTCGATGACATTGTTCGCGATGCAGGTGGACGACTGTATCCGGCCAAGGATGCGCGCATGCCGCGTGACTTGTTTGAAGCAGGTTATCCGCGACTGCAGGAATTTTTATCGCATCGCGATCCGGGCATCAGCTCGGCGATGTCGCGGCGATTAATGGGAAGTTAATATGACCAGACAAAGAATCATCATTATTGGCGCAAGCTCGGCCATCGCGGAGCACTGCGCGCGTTTGTGGGCGCAACAGCCAGCCGACTTTGTGCTGGTGGGGCGTGATCGTAAACGGGTTGAGCGCGTGGCTGCTGACTTGCAGATACGCAGTCCGCAGTCGTCGGCTCAGTCCGTGGTTATTGATTTCAATGATGCGGCTGCGATTGCCGCGCTGGCTGCACAAACGGCGACTGATGGCAAAATCGATATCGTGCTGATCGCACACGGCAACCTGCCTGTGCAAGCCGACTGCGAGCAGGATCTATCCAAGTCGCAGCAGGCGCTGGAGATCAATGGTGTCTCGCCGGTCTTGTTTGCTGAAGCCTTTGCGGCACAACTGCAGAAAGCAGGTCGCGGAACACTCGCCATCATCGGCTCAGTCGCGGGTGATCGCGGACGGAAAACCAATTACGTCTACGGTGCGGCCAAAGGCTTGATCGAACGTTATGCGCAAGGCCTTCAGCATCGCTTCGCCGGCACACCGGTAAAGATCGTCCTGATCAAGCCGGGCCCGACGGCCACGCCCATGACGGCGCATTTGCCACCGCGTGGTCTGGCTTTACCGGAGGCGGTGGCGCGGGTGATCGTCGCGGCAATCGCCAAGGGCAGCCCCGTGGTGTATGCGCCGGCGCGCTGGGCGCTGATTATGATGGTCATCCGTCATTTGCCGCGTTTTGTTTTCAATCGTCTGAACATCTGAATGCATACCCTGAAAAATCAGAAAATCATCCTGCCCGGCGGTGCCGGGCTCGTTGGCCAGAATCTCGTCGCACGTCTCAAGGCGAAGGGCTATACCGATATCGTCGTGCTCGACAAGCATCGCGCCAATGTCGAGGCACTGCGTCGCATGCACCCAGATGTGCTGACCGAATGCGTGGATCTGGCTGAGCCCGGCCCCTGGCAAGCGCATTTCGCGCAAGCCGATGCTGTCGTGATGTTGCAAGCGCAGATCGGTGGCATCGACTATGCTGAGTTCGAGCGTAACAATCTCACCGCCACTCGCCTTGTGCTCAATGCCATTCGTGCCGGCAGCGTCGATCAGCTGGTGCATATCAGCTCCTCGGTGGTCGAATCCGTGGCTGACGATTTTTATACGCAAACTAAAAAAATGCAGGAGCAGATGGTGCTCGAGAGTGGCATTGCCTGCCCCATATTGCGCCCAACCTTGATGTTCGGTTGGTTCGATCGCAAGCATCTGGGCTGGTTGTCGCGCTTCATGCGCAAGGTGCCGGTCTTTCCGATTCCGGGCAATGGTCGTTATCTGCGACAGCCTTTGTATGTCGGTGACTTCTGTAACATCATCATTAGCTGTATTGAAAACCGTATCACGGATGGTGTCTTCAATATTTCCGGTCACGAAAAAGTGGATTACATCGATATTATTCGCGAAATTAAGCGCGCGACTGCATCGCGTACCGCGATCGTTAAAATTCCTTATAGTCTGTTCCATAGCCTGTTGTGGATCTGGGCCTTGTTTGACCGTAATCCGCCATTCACCACCCAGCAGCTGGCCGCACTGGTCGCCAAAGATGAATTTGAAGTCATCGACTGGCCGGGCAAATTTGGTGTGCGCAGCACGCCCTTTGCCAAGGCGATGGAAGAGACCTTCCGTCATCCTGTGTACAGTCATGTCGTTCTGGAGTTTTGATCATGGGTGAACGTATCGCCGTACTCGGTGCCGGCCCGATGGGGCTGGCGGTTGCGTATCAGCTGGCGCGTGATGGTCACAAGCCGGTAGTGTTCGAGGCGGATGATCGTGTCGGCGGCATGACCGCCTGCTTTGATTTTTCAGGGTTGTCGATCGAGCGTTATTACCATTTTCATTGCACCTCGGACAGCGCATTCCTGCAAGTGCTGGACGAGCTGGATATCGCCGACCGTATGCGCTGGGTCGAAACCAAGATGGGTTACTGGTATCAGGATCGCATGCAGGCCTGGGGTAATCCGGTGGCGCTGTTGCGTTTTAAAGGTTTGAGTCTGATCGCCAAATTCCGTTACGGCCTGCATGCGTTTTTGTGCACCAAGCGCAATGACTGGCAGCCGCTGGACAAGGTCGAGGCCACTGGCTGGATACGTCGCTGGGTTGGCGATGAAGCTTGGGAAGTCCTCTGGCGACGGCTGTTCGATTACAAGTTTTATGAGTACACGCCGAATTTATCCGCTGCCTGGATCTGGAGTCGCATACGGCGTATCGGCCGCTCGCGCTACAGCTTGTTCCGGGAAAAACTCGGTTATCTCGAAGGCGGCTCGACCACGCTGCTCAATGCATTGAAGGCCGATATTGAGAAAAATGGCGGCATCATTCGGCTATCCTCACCGGCGAAACGGGTAATCATCGAGCGGGGGCGCGTCACCGGCATCGAAACCGCGCAGGGCACGGAGCCTTTTGACAAAGTCATCAGCACCGTGCCGCTGCCTTACGTGCCGCGCCTGATGCCTGATTTGCCGGCCCCGCTGCTGCAGCAATATCAGTCGCTCAATAACATCGCGGTTGTTTGTGTGATCGTCAAGCTCAAGCGGCCCGTCTCGCCAAATTTTTGGCTGAACGTGAATGATCCCGAGATGGACATCCCCGGATTGGTCGAATATTCGAATCTGCGGCCGCTCGAACATTCAGTGGTGTATGTGCCTTTCTACATGCCTGGCGAGCATTCGAAATTTGCCGAGCCGGATCAGGCCTTTCTGGAGAAGGTGCGCCGCTACCTGAAGAAGATCAATCCGGCACTCAGCGATGAAGATTTCATTGAGCTCCGCGCCAGTCGTTATCGCCATGCGCAGCCTATTTGCGAGCCCGGCTATCTGGATCGTTTGCCACCCGTGGCCTTGCCTGTGAAGGGCTTGTGGGTCGCGGACACGTCTTATTACTATCCGGAAGACCGCGGTATCTCGGAGAGTATTGGCTTTGGTCGCCGCATGGCGTGTGATGCGGTGCGTGACGTGGTACCCAACACGATTCACGAGGTGGCTGGTGAGTCAGTGCATGGTGCTGCGGGTGAGGCCGCCCGTGAAGCCGCTCGCGAGGCAGTGAAGTGATTCAGCAGTTCATGTCGCGCCAGTTTCTGGCGTTTCTCATTACCGGCGGCCTTGCTGCGGTTGTAAATTTCGGCTCGCGGATTTTTTACAATCAGTGGATTGATTTTTCGTCTGCCGTTATCCTCGCTTATCTGACCGGCATGATCACCGCCTTTCTGCTGGCACGGACGTTTGTCTTTACCGAGGGCAGTCAGTCAGTGCAGCGCAGCGCCACCTTTTTTGTGCTGGTGAATGCAGTGGCTGTCCTGCAGACTTGGGCCATCAGCATGCTGCTGGCTTACTATGTGTTGGGATGGTTAGGCATCACCCGCTTTGTGCCCGAGATAGCTCATGCCATCGGTGTGGCAGTGCCAGTATTCACCAGCTACCTCGGTCACAAACGCTGGTCGTTCAAATAAAGCCGTACTGCTCGAGAAAGCGGCAGCCGCGTAGCGGCAGGTAAGACGGTACTTGGTAATAATCGGCGGCGATCTTCTTGAGCACTTGATCGTAGTAGGGTTCGAAATGAAAGCCGCGGCCTTCTACCATCCAGAAACTGGCACCTTGCAGCGTGAGTTCTTTGATCTCAATCACATCAAAGAAGGGCGAAAACTCCGCAGCGACCGGCGGTTTGCTGCTCAAGATACGCAGTGTTTTTCCTTCGTAGAGGCGAAAATCCGTGATGTTGTCATCAAAGCGCGCATGAAAACTGCCCATGCCAAATACCGGCACATAGGCTTGTGCATGATAGGCCAGCAGTGAAGCTTTGCTGTAAGACTGGGTCATCACCTCCCCTTGCGCCGGCAGACCGTCTTTGAGCATCGCAACCAGCGCCGGTCCTTCTCGGTGCATCACAATATCCTGATGAAGTTTGTTGGATTTGAAATAGTCGGTCGGCAAATGGGCGACCAGTGCCAGCAACAGCAAATGCGGTACCCCCAGCCAGAGCGTCCAGCGCCGGTGCTGATTCAGAATGGCTTCCGGCACATGCAATGCGGCGAACAGAAATACAAAGGGCAGAAATGCCAGTACCCAGTGCAAGCCAATCGTTTTGTAAAACGACAGCAGCAGGAACAGCGCAAAGGGCACCGCAAACAGTGCAACCACGCGCCAGTCTTCTCGCCAGCCTTTGATGCGGACCATGCGCCAGAGTGTCCAAGGCGTGACCAGATAAATCATCATCGCGACATAGACCGCCAGATGCGAGAGCGTGAAATGCGCACTCTGATTGCGGTTGATCAGGTTGAACAGGAAATTATTCCAGCAGTTCTCGGTATTCCATGCGAGGTTCAACAGCATGAAAGGCAGCGCGCAAAGCGCAACCACCAGCAATTTTCGCCAGCCACCGCGTTGCGTGATCAGGTAGACCGCATAAGCAATCGCCAGCAAGCCCGCAAAATATTTTGACAGCAGCGCCAGACCGAGCAGCACGCCGCTGGCGGCATACCAGCGCAGATCATCTGCCAGCTCAGCTCTGATCAGCGCATAGCCCGAGAAAAACAGGAAAAAAATCAGCGGCGTGTCGGTCGTGATCAGATTCAGCGACCAGGTAAACGGCAGCGCCAGAAACAGACTGCCCAGCAGCCAGCGTTTGTGCTCTGCCGCGGGCTGAAGGCGTCCCAGCAGATCCATCATCCCGAACGTGATCACGATCCACAGTGCAATGGCCGGCAGTCGCAGTACCAGCACATGTGACGAGACTTGCTGCAAAAGCCACAACAGCCAGCCTGCCATGGGCGGGTGATCGTAATAACCACCCCAGTCCAGATGCTTGCCCCATTGATAGAAATAAGCTTCATCGCCGGTGAGTGGAATCGCAAGCGCCAGCCAGAGCTTGATCAGGGTGGTAATCGCCAGCACATAAAAAAACAAGCGCCGTGGGGAGTGGGTCGTGGAATGGTCGTGGGTCATCGGAGATAGCGAAGGCCGGCAGTTTTTGCATTTCGGCCAGCAGTTTTCAAAAACCGCGATTTTCGCCTATTTGCAGGCACAAAAATTCCCGGCGTGATAATTTAATTCCAATTCAGAAGGTGATACTTATTTTTGTTATTTATTTTGCACTAAATATTTTGCATTAACTACACCGCGCCATTATTCATACCCTGACTGTCGATTTCCGGAGATGCTCATGACCACCTTGCGATCATTGCTTGTTATCGTTTCTCTGATGTTGTTTACGTCGTTGTCTGTAACCACCGCCGGCACACTCGAAACCAATCCCGAAGCCAATCGTGCCGATCCCGATTTTGTCGCGGGCAAAAAAGCGATTGAACGCAAGGATTGGAAATCAGCGATCGAATATTTCAAGGCGGCGAACAAGCGTCTGGAAAATGCCGACCTTCATAGCCACCTGGGTTTCGCCTTTCGAAAATCAGGCGATCTCGACAGTGCGTTTACGCATTACAAGGTCGCGCTTGGCATCGATCCTAACCATCGCGGCACGCATGAATATCTGGGCGAGGCTTATGTGAAAGCCGGTAATCTCGACAAGGCACGCCAGCATTTAGCGCGGCTTGAAGAGATCTGCGGCAAGGATTGTGAAGAATATCTGGATCTGGCGCGGGCGATTGCTGCGCAAGGGAAGGCGAAGTAACTCACTGTCTCCGACAAGCAACGCTTGAAAGGGGGATGCACTCTAACAAAAAAATTCGGTGAAATACCTGCCTTATTTTCGAAGTTCTTGATTTTTGCTTGTTGTATGCAGAAGTTTGTCTGCCATAGTTGACGCTATCGAAGGTTATTTTTTGGTATCAACCGGGCAGCTTCATGAAAGCGGATTCAACACGGGCAGCAACCAACGCGTGGCACAGCAAGGAAAAAGGTGTGGCATTGCAGGCGCTGCGCGCCACTGCGCAGGGGCTGAGTGAGCCAGAGACCGCCGAGCGACTTGCCAAGTTTGGCCGTAACCGACTGCTCTCGGCTCAAAGGCAGAACGCCGTGCTGCGTTTTGTCATGCATTTTCATAATGTTCTTATCTACGTGCTGCTGGTTTCGGCCACCGTCACAGCTTTCCTCGATCATTGGGTTGATACGGTGGTCATTCTTGCGGTCGTGCTGGCCAATGCAGCGATTGGTTTCATTCAGGAGGGCAAGGCAGAAAATGCTTTGCGCGCCATAAGCGACATGCTTGCGCCTAAAGCGGTCGTGATGCGGGACGGTGAGCGGCGCACGATCGAGGGCGAATTGCTCGTACCCGGCGATATTGTGTTGCTTGAAGCAGGTGATCGCGTACCTGCGGATCTGCGTTTGCTGGACGTCCACGGGCTATCCATTCAGGAAGCTTTGCTCACCGGTGAATCAGTGCCGACCCAAAAACACATTGATCCGGTGGCTACCGATGCGCCCATAGGCGACCGCGCCTGCATGGCTTTTTCAGGCACCCTGGTCACCTCCGGTCAGGCAATGGGTGTTGTCACGGGGACGGCGGCTGACACGGAAATTGGCCGCATCAGTCATCTGCTCGGACAGGTGGAGACGCTCACCACGCCGCTGGTACGGCAAATCAGTCAATTCTCCCGTTGGCTGACCATCGTGATTCTGGTGCTCGCGTTTCTTCTACTGGTATACGGATACTTCGCGCAACATCATGACTTCGGTGACATCATCATGGCCGTCGTCGGCCTGTCTGTGGCGGCCATCCCCGAGGGACTGCCCGCTGTGCTGACCATTACACTGGCAGTGGGTGTTCAGTCGATGGCCCGACGGCAGCTCATCGTTCGGCGCCTGCCCGCGCTGGAAACCCTGGGGTCGGTTTCCGTCATTTGCACCGACAAGACAGGTACGCTGACCCGAAATGAAATGATGGTCGCGTCAGTGCTCACCCGAGGGCGCATGTTCACCGTGGAGGGTAACGGCTACGCGCCGGATGGCGCGATACAGTCCGAAGGTCGCGACATGGCACCTTCGCCAGAAAATCTCCTCACGGAAGTCGCTCGTGCAGCCGCTTTGTGCAACGATGCGGTGGTTCGGGAGCGCCAGGGCATCTGGATCGTCGAGGGCGATCCAATGGAAGGAGCGTTACTCGCATTCAGCGCGAAATCCGGGGTTCAATTCCAGAAGGAGCGCACACGCTGGACGCGTACCGATAGCATTCCCTTTGATGCCAGCCACTGTTTCATGGCCACCCTGCATCATGACCACGAGGGTCGGGCATTCGTCTTTGTCAAAGGGGCGCCGGAAAAAATACTGCAAATGTGCCGTCATCAGCGTACAGCCGATGGCGGTATCGAGCCGATAGAACGAAATGACTGGCTGACCCAGGCCGAATCGATAGCTGCCAGTGGCCAGCGGGTACTGGCGCTGGCAATGCGTTCAGTCGATCCTTCGCACACCGTCCTGCAGCACGCGGATGTGAACGGCACCCTGACCTTGCTGGGTGCGGTTGGGATGATCGACCCGCCAAGAATTGAGGCCATCGCATCGGTTGCCGAGTGTCAGGGTGCCGGTATCGTCGTGAAGATGATTACCGGGGACCACGCAAAAACTGCATCTGCGATAGGTCAGCAGATTGGCCTGAAAAATTATGACAAGGTGCTCACCGGCGCTGATATCGAAAAAATATCCGACGAAGCCTTGAAAGAAGCGGTCATGGCTTGCGACGTCTTTGCCCGTACCAGTCCCGAACACAAGCTGCGACTGGTGATGGCTTTGCAGTCACACGGCATGACCGTCGCGATGACCGGGGATGGTGTCAATGATGCACCCGCACTCAAGCGCGCTGATGTCGGTGTCGCGATGGGGAAAAAAGGGAGTGAAGCCGCGCGCGAAGCCGCTGAACTGGTACTCGCTGATGATAACTTCAGCTCAATCGCAGCCGCCGTCCGCGAGGGTCGAACGGTGTATGACAATATCAAGAAGGTGATCAGCTGGACGCTGCCCACGAATGCCGGCGAGGCCATGATCGTTATCGTCGCGCTGCTAGCAGGGTTCACTTTGCCGGTGACACCCATTCAAATTCTGTGGATTAATCTGGTCACGGGAATCACTCTCGGGCTTGCGCTGGCCTTTGAGCCGACGGAAAAAACACCATGCGCAGACCCCCGCGCCCTGTGGGCGAGTCGCTGCTTGACGCGCGGCTAGTATGGCATCTGATGTTGGTGTCTCTGTTATTTCTGGCCGGCGTCTACGGCATTTATTTTTATGCGATTGACCGTGGCTCCAGCATTGAGCTGGCGCGCACGCTGTCGGTGAATACCTTGGTTGTAATGGAGATTTTCCATCTCTTTTTTATACGGAATATTTATGGGACTTCGCTGAGCTGGAAAGCCATGCGTGGCACGCGCGTTGTCTGGTTCATGGTGATCTTGGTGACGATTGCACAGCTGCTGTTGACCTACACCCCACAATTGCAGCGTGTCTTCAAGACCGAGGCCGTCAGTCTTGCAGATGGGCTGATTATTCTGGGTATTGGTATTTTGCTGCTGGTGACGGTCGAAACAGAAAAACAGCTACGGCTTCGGATGTCGGACCATCACGCGGCTGTGAGTTCCTAACGCTAACCCGGGCGTAAGATATCGTCCGGGTCCAGCGAATAAATCAAGTCAAGATCGCGGCTGAATCGGCTGAGATATCGTACGAACAAGCGGACTGGCATGCCATGGCGAAATGGTAGTACGTGCTGCTCAAGCAAATGTTGTGCGCCAGTTTCTCGTTCCAGGCGGACTTTAACGAATGTGTCGCGATTATTTTGCTTTTCAATGATTTCTTCTATCTGGTCATCGAAGGCAATATCCTTGATAAAAATTTTACCTTCGACGGATACTGTTTTTTGTTCGTAGTTGATATAAATCCATACTTTATGTGCAAGTCCAAATTCAGCCTTGATGGATTTTGAGGGCATGATTTCGGAGCCAATTTTATTTTTCTTGAGATAAGTGCAGACAGTGTCCGAATCAATTTCATCCGGATAAAGTATCGACACAGAAGTATCGTTGGTCTGGCTACGGGACTCATCAATCATTTCCAGTATTTCATGGGTCAGCTGCGGTATATGTTCAGAGTTAAATTTTTTTTCACGAAAAACTCTGAGCATGATCTGACTGATTTCAGCCAGTTGGCTATCGGGTAATTGGATATCAGGCGAAGCAGTGGCGGTCGCTGGCCGGCGGTAATCCAGCTGATTTTTGGGTGTTAGGTATAATCCGAACTTCCTCATGTCCTGCAAGACAGTATTTTTCTTTGCCAGAAAAAAATAATGCTTGACCATGTCGCTTGCGCAAACAGCGTCATAGAATAAATTTAAAAATTCTTCAAATTCTTTTTTTCCAACATAAGAGGTGAGTAATATAGTGGACGCCATGCAGATTCCTGTATTTTTATTTTTTTATGGCGCTTGTGATTTAGGGTGATGGATCTTCGGTGGTCTTGCTTGAGCGTGTTCGAATTGATTGGCTGACGCCGGAGCCGTAGTTGTTGTTCATGAATACAAATAAATTTTCAAGCAAGTTATAGTTCGCCAGATAAACCTTGCCGACGGCTTCGCTACGATATTTCACAATATCAGTGCTCATCATGTATTCAAGGTTGATGCCGATACTGGACTGCGACAGATTAGTGATCTCCGATAATTCCATTTGGCTCAGGCCGACCTCTCCGGTCGGGACGAGTGCGTTCATAATGAGCAACCGCTCCTCAAAAGAGAGTGAGCCCATAAGTTTTGCAAGATGGCGAGTTTCCACGGAATTGATGCGCCTAGTAGGTATGTGACATTGACCGGAAAAATTGGCGGGATGGTGATGCTCAGTGATTTATCCCTTAACTTGTCCGAAAGAATCATCTCCAACGCATCATTCGGATATCAGAAATTTGGTCAGTTCGATTTCTGAGTACTGACAAAATTGCTGTTGATGCTTGTTGCGTTATCTTTGAAAAATCAGAAAACTGAATCGGTTCAAGTTTGTCGCGAAAAATCAGGATTTTTCT
>CAZXDB010000003.1:51296-53532 GCA_964639465.1 uncultured Bifidobacterium sp.
ATAAGTTTTTTTACTTTAAAAATCAGTGTGACATTAAATTGTGACGATACGATAACCTCATCTTAAAAGCCGGTTCGGCTGCAATCCTCACATTTACTCTCACAGGCTTCCGATCTTACACCCAAACACGATCCCATCGCTTGAGGCCTGATATCCGCTGCTTCTTTATCGAAGATATCAATTTATATAAATTGCTGAATCTTAAGGTTGTCAGCACACTGATTTGAAAGATCTGCGATGGTAAACGATTTGCGCCAGGAATGGTTTGGCAATATTTGGGGTGACCTGCTCTCCGGCCTGGTGGTGGCACTCGCGCTGATACCCGAGGCAATTGCTTTTTCGATTATCGCGGGTGTTGATCCCAAGGTGGGTCTGTATGCATCTTTTAGTATTGCCACGGTTATCGCGTTTGCCGGCGGCAGGCCGGGGATGATTTCTGCCGCCACCGGCGCAATGGCGCTGGTCATGGTCACGCTGGTGAAAGACCATGGTTTGCAATACCTGCTGGCGGCCACCATTCTTACCGGCGTGCTGCAAATAATCGCCGGCTGGCTGAAACTCGGTTTGCTGATGCGCTTTGTTTCCCGTTCTGTGATCACGGGTTTTGTGAACGCACTGGCCATCCTGATCTTCATGGCGCAACTGCCGGAACTGACCAACGTTGGCTGGGAGGTCTATGCGATGACCGCCGCAGGACTGGCGATCATTTATCTATTCCCGTATGTGACCAGAGCGATTCCGTCGCCGCTGGTGACCATCGTGATACTGACTGTCGTAGCGATTGCTTTTCAAATTGACGTCCGTACGGTTGGTGACATGGGCACACTGCCTGACAGCTTGCCTGTATTTTTGCTGCCCGATATTCCATTGAATTTACAGACACTGCTTATCATCCTGCCGTTCTCCGCCACACTGGCTGTCGTCGGTCTGCTCGAATCAATGATGACGGCCTCGATTGTCGATGAAATGACCGACACCAACAGCAACAAGAATCGCGAGTGTGTAGGCCAGGGCGTGGCCAACATTGCTACCGGCTTTCTTGGCGGGATGGCGGGTTGCGCCATGATTGGCCAGTCAGTTATCAACGTAAAATCCGGGGGCCGGGGGCGACTGTCCACTTTGTGTGCGGGCGTGTTCCTGCTGATTCTGATCGTGTTCGTCGGTGACTGGGTTGCGCTCATTCCGATGGCAGCGCTGGTCGCTGTAATGATCATGGTGTCTATCGGTACTTTCAGCTGGACTTCCATTCGCAACCTGCGCGAGCATCCGCGCAGCTCCAGCGTTGTTATGCTGGCAACGGTCATCGTCACGGTTGCAACGCATGATCTGGCCAAAGGCGTGCTGGTTGGCGTCTTACTTTCTGGCTTTTTCTTTGCAGACAAAGTCGGTCGAATTTTTCGCGTCAAATCAATGACGGAAGACGAGGGACACGCACGCCGCTATACAGTCACCGGGCAGGTATTTTTCGCCTCGGCAGATCAGTTCATCAATGCATTTGATTTCAAGGAAGTGATTGAGTTCGTCAGGATCGATGTGAGCCGCGCCCACTTCTGGGATATCACTGCGATCAGCGCGCTTGACAAAGTCATCGCCAAGCTTCGCCGCGAGGGCAAAGAGGTCGAGGTTATCGGGCTGAACGAGGCAAGCGCGACTCTGGTCGACAAGTTTGCCGTACACGATAAAGAAGGTGCGGAGGACCTGCTGACGGGGCATTAAGAAAAATTACACGATCCCCTCTTTCTGTGGCTTCGCTGTGAAATCGATCCACAACATACCTATCTGCATGCCGCTGCAGAGGATCAGGCATTGGTCGGTACGGACCGTTCTGCCACGCTCGTAATCGCATCCGACAACACGTGATTCTCTTGTGGCTGACTTGTCTAACTGTTGGCGCAGCGGTACAGAACCGGCTTGTCCTCGCACCCGATGACGCGAAGACAAGCGGTTCAATGCGTATTGCGAGATTATAAATAGGGCGGTGTGAGCGGCGGCTTCATTCACCCTGTCTAGCCTGGGATATTGTCTGCCAGATCTGACATGGTCAATTTGGTGCCGATCAGGGTGAGGATCGTGTATCTTCCCGCCCCTTCGTCCGCTGTTAGCAAGTAATGATCGGTCGCTGTCGATGACTGTGTCAGTGCAAGATTCATGGTGTTGGGATTGAAGTCTGTCTCGGGTCCGGTAAAGACTATTCGGTCGCCCCCAGCAGTCGGAGAACTGAAATTGAAGTCGTGGA